>NZ_RPZY01000043.1:0-3720 GCF_008661855.1 Varibaculum sp. | reverse complement strand
GGCTACAGCGGTGGTAGTGGTGACGTGTGCGGCGGCGGACCATACTGCTATAACCCAAACTTCCCCGAATGGATACAAGCCACCGACGACGGAAGCTGGCACCACCAGGTGCAGCCAGATGAGAATGGAAATTGGACGAACGATCACGGATGTATCGCTGGATGTGACTAGCAACCTGCGAATCCGATGAGTCCAGGGGGCGCCCGACCGGGTGCCCCCTTACTTTGTGCGCGCACACTCCACGTAATAGGTGAAGCCCCTGAATGGGTTTCGTGATCGATCATCAAACCTATATGAAAGTGGAGTAGTGATGAGTATTCCTATGACCACGCACGCTCAAGACGCGCCTCGCGCCACTAAGGGCGGGCTGGCTTACCGGCTAGCTCTCGCTTTGACAGCGCTTGCGCTTATCTTTGTCGGCTCTCTGAGTGCCCTACCGGCTCACGCGGCAGGCTCTTGGGTGCGCGGCGTGCCTATTGGAGGAAGTGTTGGCTGGCTTGGCACGTGGATTCCCTACCAAGGCCAGCCCACCCCTGGTCTGTGTATTCAGGCTGACGCGGTCAATCCCTCGGCGGCAGTTGCCGTCACCCCCGGAGAGCTGACGAGTCAGCCTGGCCTTAGCCGTCCGGCTGATCTGAGTGTTGATATTGCTCAGATGGCGTACATCATGAAGTGGTACACGCCAAAGTCCTTAGAGTTTTCAAATACTGACGTAGACGCGGCCGCCACAGGCTTCCTTGCACACGTGAACTTTGAAAACTCGGGTCGCGCTCAAGCGAATGTCAATGAGCTACTCCAACTCACGCCGGCTAACATTCAAAACCGGGCGCGCCAAATGGTCGCAGAAGCCAAAGCGGCCGGTGTCGTCGGATGGGAAGCAGGTGAACCAGAAACCACCAACCACATGTACGGGACATTCAACGGAATTCAGGTACGCAACTCAAGCGGTTCGCCTGTATCCGGCTACCCATTCACCGCGACCTTAAACGGTCCAGCCGTATTCGACGAAACGGGTACTAATACTTACACTGGCACGACCGCCAGCACTCCAATCAATGGAATCAAGTGGCACTCAACCGCCAACGGCAAAGTCTTTGCTGATGTTACTTACAGTAACGTTCCCGCCCCTGTTCTCGGCTATGCGTCGCCTGGCGGTGGCAGGCAGGACGTGATTTTCGATATTGAGAGAGTTACATCTAAGACCGTTCAGTCTCCAACGGGGGATGTTATCTTCGATTTCCGCCCCCAAGGCCTCTCAAATGGGGATACCGATAAGGTCATTGACAGCGGCGCTGAGCTGACTGACACGTTCACCCCGAACGCTGACCCGAACTACGGGGACGGTAAGTGGCTCAACATCGATGGCACCAATGTGCCCGTGAACTACCGCGCAAGCCTCTACTACATCGACCCCCTCGCTCCAGCAGAACAGAGCGATACCGTGCCAGAAGGCGCAGAACTCATCAAGTCCGTCATCGTCAAAGCCAACGGGCCTGAAACGGTGCTTACCGCTAGCGCAGGGGCCGCACCCAAGGACGGTTTCTACACGTGGGTGTGGGAAGTAAAAGCCGATGACCAGGACGCTGCTTGGTCTCAGTACATTAAGGCCGACTTTGTTGACGACTATGGCATGGCAGACGAAACCACGTCAGTAAGACACCCAGCTCAGATTGATTCGAAGTTGAGTGTGCGTGACACCAAGGCGGGTACCTACCTAGTAGATGACGTGTTCGTCACCGGAATGCCGTCCGATCACCCCAACTTTGAAGGCGCAGCCGGATTCAAGGCAGACGAGAAACTCATCTCTCACGAAGTGCTGTTTTTCCCCGCTGGCCTTAAAGTAACCGAAGCGAACCGCGACAAGGCTGAAAAGATTGGTCAAACCGTCACCATTCCAGCCAAGAACGGTGTCTACCCCAGCGTTGGTGACACGTCGTGGATCGCTAAGAAGGGTGCAGACGGCAAGCTAGTAGCCGGCACCTACGTATTCATCTCTACTTTCGCCGGTGATGACCGCGTAACCCCATTGGCTACTTCTGTAGAGGATGTGACCGAGCAGTTCACTATCACAGCTGATGGGCCGAAGCTCAAGACCACGTTCACCGGCGAAAACGGTGAAAAAACCTTGAAGCCTGGCAAGGACACGAAGCTGGTTGACAAGGTGTGTGACGCGAACGAGAAACTTGTTCCCGGAACTGAATACACCTTGAGGCTCAAGGTTCACAACAAGACCACCGGCAAGATGGTCATGGTAGACGGCACAGAGTATGAAGCGACCGCGAAGTTCACGCCCAACACTCCGCAAGACTGCGGGAAGGTAGTAGCCAACCTGGACACTACCGGCATGGCAAACACCCAGCTTGTTGCCTTTGAATACGTCTACGACGCAGACGGGCAGCTCGTGGGCACCCACACGGATGCTGATGACACGGATCAGACCATTAAGCTCGCAGCCGCTGACAACTCCGGTGGCGGGTCGGCCCTGGCCAAGACCGGCGCAAACCTCGCACCGCTAGGCGTAGCCGCACTACTAGCCACGGGTGGTGCAGGTGCCCTCGTAGCTAAGCGACGCAAGAACTAACCCACAAGATCCCCTCCAGGGATAGTTAAGGCCCGCACCTTTTGGTGCGGGCCTTAACTGTGCGCGCACACCCTACGCAGTAAGTGAAGTCCCAAGCGCGGACTGAAACAAACACCGGTGACGAACAGGAAAAACAGTGTCTAGACTCAAAACACTCATGAAAACTACGGCTATGACCATCACAGCCACAGCCGTGCTAGCAACAAGCGCAGGACTTGCAGCTAACGCCCTACCTCCCGAATCAAAAGACAGCGCGTTAGAAGAAGTCGGGCAAGGCTACCACCTACAAATCGATGACAATCTTGTGTGGTTTGGAGGATTGAAAAACCCAGACGGACATGACCCCCTCATCTGGTCCACCATCTTCACCAATAAAATCCCCTACGACTCGCAAGGCTACTTTCTTAACACAACCAACGTTGATAACCACCAAGACCCCCAACTCAGTGTGACTGGCACACAGATGGGGTGGATTCTAGCCACCTACGAATCTGTTAATACCACCCAGTCTCGCGCCGCCATATCACTGCTTAACCGGCTCAACTTTGACGCTTCGGCATATGCGCTCGACCCTAGCCACGACCCGAACTCAGAACTGCTCCGCCCCGCACGCGAGCGCGCAGCCAAGGCCACGGCCGCCATGCAGCAAGAACACCCCGATGTGGTGGAACTAGCCAAAAAATACGCTAACCAAGCAGTAAACGCATCACCCGAAAAGTTCGGCTCACCAACCGTCCAAGGCGATGGCACGTCCGAGGGAACTATTAACCTGCGTTGGATCAACGCCCTAGGCAAACCCAGCCAAGGACTTAAAGCCACGGCCACGCTAGATGGTCCGGCTGTATTCAAAGACAGTGGCACTAAAACATGGCAAGGCGAAAGCACAAGCGAAGGCTTCCAAATACCCTGGAAATCTACCGGAGTTGGCACTGTTAAAGCCGAAATTGAAATCATGACCGGCTATTACTCTCTCGTTATCCAACTCAATAGGAAAGGACTGACCTCGGTACGCACAGGCCCCGGCAAAGACACGAGTGAGGCAACCCGGAAACAGGAAATAGATTTCAACACTGCCGAACCAGAACCATCGCCCTCGCCGGAACCTAAGCCCCCACCCCAGCCGCTTGCTAAACCAGCCG
>NZ_RPZY01000026.1:0-2508 GCF_008661855.1 Varibaculum sp. | reverse complement strand
TAATAACTGGTCAAGTTATTAAGGGTGCAGGGCGGATGCCTTGGCACTAGGAGCCGATGAAGGACGTGATAAGCTGCGATAAGCTTCGGGGAGTTGCACGTAAACTTTGATCCGAAGATTTCCGAATGAGGAAACTCACTTAGAGTAATGTCTAAGTATCGTTAAGTGAATACATAGCTTAGCGAGGGGAACCCGGGGAACTGAAACATCTAAGTACCCGGAGGAAGAGAAAGAAATTCGATTCCGTAAGTAGCGGCGAGCGAACGCGGAACAGGCCAAACCAATGAAGTTTACTTCGTTGGGGTTGCGGACATACAACATGGATGCAATATCGTAAATGAAGAGAGTTGGAAAGCTCCGCCATAGAAGGTAATAGCCCTGTAGTTGAAACGAGAAAGCTACTAGTATGATCCAGAGTACCACGGGACACGTGAAACCCTGTGGGAAGCAGGAGGGACCATCCTCCAAGCCTAAATACTACCTAGTGACCGATAGCGCATAGTACCGTGAGGGAAAGGTGAAAAGAACCCCGGGAGGGGAGTGAAATAGAACCTGAAACCCTGCACTTACAAGCTGTGGGAGCACATTACTTGTGTGACCGCGTACTTTTTGTAGAACGGGCCAACGAGTTACGGTAAGTAGCAAGGTTAAGCACTTAAGGTGTGGAGCCGGAGCGAAAGCGCGTCTTAAATTGGCGATTAATTTACTTGGCGTAGACCCGAAACCGGGCGACCTATCCATGAGCAGGTTGAAGCGAAAGTAAAATTTCGTGGAGGACCGAACCCACGAGCGTTGAAAAGCTCGGGGATGACTTGTGGATAGCGGTGAAATTCCAATCGAGCCCGGAGATAGCTGGTTCTCCCCGAAATAGCTTTAGGGCTAGCCTCAAGCGTAGAGAAACGGAGGTAGAGCACTGAATGTCCTAGGGGGTATTGCACTTACCGAAGACTATCAAACTCCGAATGCCGTTTTCTTTTACTTGGGAGTCAGACTGTGGGTGATAAGATTCATAGTCAAAAGGGCAACAGCCCAGATCGTCAGCTAAGGTCCCTAAATGTACGTTAAGTGGTAAAGGATGTGGGATTGCACAGACAACCAGGATGTTGGCTTAGAAGCAGCCACTCATTTAAAGAGTGCGTAATAGCTCACTGGTCGAGTGATTCTGCGCCGAAAATTTCCGGGGCTAAAACGTACTACCGAAGCTACGGCATCATTTATGATGGGTAGGGGAGCTTCGTATGCAGGCTGAAGCATGACCGTAAGGACATGTGGACAGTATACGAGTGAGAATGTTGGCATGAGTAGCGAGACGTGGGTGAGAATCCCACGGGCCGTAAACCCAAGGTTTCCAGGGGAAGGTTCGTCCGCCCTGGGTTAGTCGGGACCTAAGCCGAGGCCGAAAGGCGTAGGTGATGGACAACAGGTTGATATTCCTGTACCGCCAATAAGCGTTTGAGAGATGGAGTGACACAGTAGGATAAGCTAACCGTACTGTTGGTTATGTACGGCTAAGCATTGAGGCAGTCTAAATAGGCAAATCCGTTTAGACAATGCTAGGATGTGATGGGGAAGCCCTCCGGGGCGAAGTAGCTGATTTCACACTGTCAAGAAAAGCTTCTATCGAGTTTAAAGGCGCCCGTACCGTAAACCGACACAGGTGGGTGAGGAGAGTATCCTAAGGCCAGCGAGAGAACTATTGTTAAGGAACTCGGCAAAATGACCCCGTAACTTAGGGAGAAGGGGTGCCTGTCTATGACAGGCCGCAGAGAATAGGCCCAAGCGACTGTTTACCAAAAACACAGGTTTCTGCTAAGTCGTAAGACGATGTATCGGAGCGGACGCCTGCCCGGGGCGGGAAGGTTAAGGGGAGCTGTTAGAGCAATCGCAGCAGTCAACTTCAGCCCCAGTAAACGGCGGCCGTAACTATAACGGTCATAAGGTAGCGTAATTCCTTGTCGGGTAAGTTCCGACCCGCACGAAAGGCGTAACGATTTCGGCACTGTCTCAACAATAGACTCTGGGAAATTGTAATCCCGGTGAAGATGCCGGTTACCTGCGACAGGACGGAAAGACCCCATGGAGCTTTACTGTAGCTTGACATGGAGGCTCGGTGCTACATGTACAGGATAGGGGGGAGACTATGAAGCTTGGACGCCAGTCTGTGTGGAGTCATCCTTGGGATACCACCCTTGTAGTATTTTATTTCTAACAATCAGCCGTGAACAGGCTGGGTGACACTGTCAGGTGGGGAGTTTGACTGGGGCGGTCGCCTCCGAAATAGTATCGCAGGCGCTCAAAGGTTCCCTCAGAATGGTTGGAAACCAATAGAAGAGTGCAAAGACAGAAGTGACCATGACTGCGACACCGACGGGTGGAGCAGGTACGAAATTAGGACTTAGTGATCCGGTGTTATAAAGTTGGTTTTCCATAGATCAACGGATAAAAGGTAACCTGGGTATAACAGGCTTATCACTCCCAAGAGTTCACATCGACGGAGTGGTTTGGCAC
>NZ_RPZY01000046.1:0-14833 GCF_008661855.1 Varibaculum sp. | reverse complement strand
TTACAGGTTTTCGGACAAATGACCTGGGACATTAAAAGAGTTTTTCCTTATTACAAGCGGACACAAGTCCTGAAAGACCTTAAAACCCCAACCCCAAGAAAAACGGACACATCTCCTGAAACCACACACTGTCACCCCGACCATGTGATGTCCCGCGACATATGTCCACATAGGTCGCGAGATTTCCTTCTTTCTAACTCGGTCTTGAGTCACGCTATCTGCTTGGATGTGCGAGAAAGAGGTTTTTCCTCTCGTTTTAGATTCCACTACCGCAACCCAGACAGGCGAGTTGCTACCCAACAGCGGGGGCATTGGTTTTATCCGAGTAGGCGCGGTGGGCATAAAGTTCGGGAAATACGTAAGTATTTGCCGAACTTTGGGCAGGAGGAAAAACCAATGCTCCTGCCTGCACTCCCGGTATGGCGAAGATCATGCCCGCCACCTCAAAACCACAAAAGAAATCTGTATTAAACACTTGACACAGCCCCTCCAAAAGAGTTACTGTATTACTACACTAATACAGTAACGAAAGGAGGAGATATGGAGCTAAATTCAGCGATTCCTATCTGGAGTCAGCTACGTGACGAGTTTTCTCGCCACATAACCAATGGAAGCTGGCCTCCCGGCAGCAAGATTCCCAGCGTGCGCGACCTTGCTCAAATGGTAGGCGCGAACCCAAATACGGTACAACGCGCCCTCGCCGAACTAGAGCGCGAAGGATTAGCCTTTTCAGAACGCACCTCGGGACGTTTCGTGACCGATGACGAAGAAAAAATATCCTTGAGCCGACAAGGGGTATTCAAAAGCCTGACTGACCAGTTCACCTTGTCAATGAAAAAGGCAGGCGCAACCTTACCCCAAACACTAGAACTAATAAAACAACAATGGAATGAGGGAGAATCTCATGACTGAAAATCAGCCAAACCAGTTCCCAACGCCCTCCCCTAACCTGGGTAGCGGGAACCCGATAGCGGCAGAACCTGGTTTGCAAACCCAACCTTCTGTCGCACCAAATCAGCAATTCTTTGCTCCAAATCCCGGTATTCAGCCCGGATATACTACAAATTTCCCCTACCCAGAATCCGGATTTAATCCCCAGCAGCACCCCCAACACCAGACTAATCACCACTCCCAGCAGCTCCCCAATCAGGGAGGAAGCACCCCAGCCCAGGTGAGCGCCATCAACCTAAGCGGGGTATCTAAGTTTTACGGCAACCAACCCGGATTAGTGAACGCGAATCTAAATCTTCCGAACGGAGGAATCGTAGGGCTACTAGGACCAAATGGTTGCGGGAAAACCACCCTGTTAAAGATTTTGGCGGGGGTAATAACCGATTACGAGGGCGAGGTTCGGCTTTTCC
Source organism: Varibaculum sp. (assembly GCF_008661855.1). Lineage (NCBI taxonomy): Bacteria > Bacillati > Actinomycetota > Actinomycetes > Actinomycetales > Actinomycetaceae > Varibaculum > Varibaculum sp. Next base: position 13,472 of record NZ_RPZY01000046.1, on the reverse strand, counting down.
AAACCGCTCCCTCTCCCGAAAGCAAACGTTTCACTTCCTATTTACCTGATTCGTCTCTATTGGCTGACTCGATAACTCCACTTGATGCGATTGAGCAATATGGTGACTTCTTTTCTGATTTTGACGGCAGTAAAGCTAAAGAGCTCATGCATTTCTTGCAACTTCCCTTAGAGAGAAAGCTTTCTGCGATGTCAAAAGGGATGCGCGAGAAAGCACAGATTGCCTTAATAATGTCACGTAATGCGAAAGTGTATTTGCTTGATGAACCGATAAGTGGGGTAGATCCGGCAGCTCGCCAAGTAATTTTAGAGACAATTATCAAAGGTTTTAACCCAGAATCATTAATGATAATCTCTACCCATTTAATTAGCGATATCGAACCAATTATTAATACCGCCGTTTTTATGTCGGCTGGACAAGTATTTTTAACTGGCGATGCTGACGAATTACGCCAGAAATATCAGACCAGTTTGGATGGACTATTTAGAGGAATGTACCGATGATTGCAAAACTTATTAAATACGATTTTAATGCGCTGAAAAAACCAATCGGTTTAACCTGGATAATATCCCTGGGAATAACTATATTGTTTTCCCTAGGTATTCATTTTCTCCCCCCGGGACTAGCAGTTACTTCATTACTATTTTCCATATTAGCTCTAGTGGCTGCCAGTATTATACTCACCATTATTCAAGTGATTCACTACTACCGTTCAATGTACGGAAAAACAGGCTATTTTACGTGGTCACTACCAGCAAACAACCGGGAACTCTTTTGGGCAAAAACCATTTTTAATTTGAGCGCTATCCTAGCATCTTCCCTGCTAGTTTGCCTATGCATAGCCTTGAATGTATTTGCATTAAAATCCGCAACTTATGAAGGATTTTCTTATGCCTTTGAAGGCATAAAGCAAATCGAGATTCCTGGAACACTTCTGGGGATAAGTGCCCTGTATATTATTTGGGAGTCTTTCATTTATGTTTTCTCATTCCAATTTATTATAACAGCCGGTAACCGTAGCCCATTTTTGGATAGACTCGGCAAAATAGGTGGCCCAATTATCGTGGGAATTATTCTATATATCGTTATGCAGATTCTAAACCTGCTGTCACTATTGATCCCGGGAATCCTTACGATTAACACTAGAACGAACCTGTCGTTTTCGCTCATTTGGGAAAGCACTTTTTCTGGCGCTGCGGTCGGGATTATGCCAGAATCTCTGCCGGGACAAATAGCAGCTAACGCCAGCGCTACCATCATCGGTATCCCTATTTGGTACGTGGTTCTATCGATACTTACCCTTATCACTCTAGGTGTATTGACCTGCCGTTTTTATCGACGGGGAACCTCTTTACGCTAGGCGCTCCTACCTAGATTTCAATACATTTCGAGGACGCATTTAGGGATTAGCGCAGCATCTCTAACACAAGAGCCGGTCAGGGGAAAACAATGGGCATTAGCCCTGCCCCTGACCGGCTCTCACCTTAGGTAAAACAAAACCCCTAGCTAAATCAGCTAGGGGTTGTTCTTTATCGAGCTTTACTCGAAATCATCTGCCGGGCTGTACAGTCCCAGCTTCACGGCTTTGGCCAGGTGACGAGGTGCCACATAAGAACGCCCATCATTGCCCTTGACCGTAGTAAGCTGGGGTGCCTTGGCTTTCCAAGCAGAGCGGCGAGTACGAGTATTCGCACGAGACATTTTACGCTTTGGTACTGCCATTACGGACTCCTCTAACTAATGCAAATAGAAAATAACCTATATAACTCTGTCATTTATAGCGCTAACTTTCCAGTTTCAACCATGTGATTTGTCTCGCGAGAACGCCCTCACCTGAGGTTTAGTGACTAAAAAGAACCACTTTTACCAAAATAGCTCGAAGCGCTTAAGCAATAGTTACCCAAAGTTTTCGTCCCAGCTAGCTACAATCAAACTATGCGCACTATAGGCACTCCCACTCGCTATGAAATTGAGATTAAACGCTCCCGTTTCATAGCTTCTTGTGCGCGCACTGACTGTGAAGATGAAGCACGAAAGTTCATAGCTACAGTTAGAAGCCTTTTTCCCGATGCCCGCCATCACTGCACCGCGTTTCTTATACATAATGATGCCGGACCAGATACTGCCCGCTCCTCCGACGACGGCGAACCGGCAGGCACAGCGGGAAACCCGATGCTTTCCGTACTGTCCGGGTCGGGACTAACCAATATAACCTGCGTAGTTACCCGCTATTTTGGAGGTATAAAGCTAGGGACAGGCGGGCTAGTAAAGGCTTATTCCCAGGCGGTACAAGAAGTATTAGACCGCGCAAAAATAGTGCGGGTTATTACCCAAGAAACCTATGAAGCCGATTTCCCACTGAGCGAAGCAGGAAGAATCGAAGCAAAAATCACCCAAAACGGGTATGAAATCCTTGACCGTACTTTCTCTAGGCAAGCTACTCTTCGTTTCTCTTGTCCTCCACAAATATCCAAAGCCCAGATAGAAAGCTATTTATCGAGCCTTACTAGCCGGGAAGTGAAAGTTACTACCGCCCCCACTATCACCCATGAAATCGCCCAGTAACAGCAATATCAGCAGCCGAAGCGGCGTCTCGACCAAAATAAACCTAGAGGACGAAGCTCGCGCAATCCTCTCCCCCAAGCGGGGATGAACCCGCAGGGAAATTTTACTGACCGCATAAAAGTTTGCGCCCCTAAAACTGAAGATGTTAGAACTAAGAGCAAGATAGTTCTAAAACATAGATTGGAGAGGTAAATGCGTTTTCCCTGCTCCTGTCGTTACTCCCTATGTAGCTAGGGGCATCCCGCCGACCGTAAAGGCACGGGCTGTCCCCGGGGCATTACAGTTTTTCTCCCCGAAGTATCACCCCCTAAACCGGGTATCTAGCATTTTCATCACCAATGATTTCAAGGACAAAACATGAATATCGCAAAAGACTTAACCGAACTGGTTGGAAACACTCCCCTGGTAAAAATCAATCATTTAGGCGACCAGAACCAAGTCGCATCAGTAATTGCAAAAATCGAATCTTTTAACCCCGCTTCCTCGGTTAAAGACCGCGTGGCATTGGCAATGATTCAAGCCGCCGAAGCTAGCGGACAACTTAAACCGGGGGGAACGATTATCGAATCCACTTCCGGAAACACCGGAGTAGCTTTGGCAATGGTGGGTGCTGCCCGCGGCTACAAAGTCGTAATTACTATGCCGGAATCTATGTCTAAAGAACGCCGCGCCCTCATGCGGGCTTTCGGAGCGGAATTGATATTAACCCCGGCAGCCGCCGGTATGAAAGGCACAGTTGAAGCTGCCCAAAAAATCTTATCCGAACGCGACGACGCTATTTTGGCTTCTCAGTTCACCAATAGTGCTAACCCCAAAGCCCACTACGAACATACTGCTGAAGAAATCTGGGCTGATACCGATGGTCAGGTTGATGTCTTTGTCTCCGGGATTGGCACTGGCGGTACGGTTACCGGCGTGGGCAAACGCCTTAGGGAACTTAATCCGAATTTGGAAGTATTTGGAGTTGAACCGGCAGAATCTCCCCTACTTACTACTGGTCAGGCAGCAGCTCACGGGATTCAAGGTATCGGTGCGAATTTTGTTCCCGAGATTTTAGATAAATCCCTGTTAAATAAGGTTTTAACGGTAAAAACCGAGGACGCGATGCAGATGGCGCGCACGGCCGCCGCTAAGGAGGGCTTGTTAGTCGGTATCTCCGCTGGCGCGGCCTTGGTGGGAGCGTTGCGTTTAGCTTCTAGCCCTGATATGAAAGGTAAACGTATCGTGGTACTGCTACCCGATACCGGTGAGCGTTATTTAAGCTCTCCTCTGTTTAAAGATTTAATGGACTAGGAGCAACCATCATGCCAAATAGGGAACCCAGTCTGCTGGAGCTATGTAAAGAGGATTTGGCAGCCGCGATTAATTCTGATCCGGCAGCCCGTAGCAAGCTAGAGGTGGCATTGACCTATCCAGGGGTGCACGCAGTCTGGGCGTATCGTCTGGCACATATGCTCTTTAAGAAAAATCTGAAACTACTGGCCAGGATAGTTTCTTCGATTACCCGCAGCTATACCGGGGTAGATATTCACCCGGGAGCCCGCCTAGGTCGCCGCCTGTTTATTGACCACGCCAACGGAGTAGTAATCGGGGAAACCACCCGAATCGGCACAGATTGCGTATTGTTTCACCAGGTCACTTTGGGTGGGGTGTCTATGTCGAAAGGCAAACGGCATCCCACCCTTGGGGATCGGGTAATGGTTGGCGCAGGCGCGAAAGTACTTGGTCCTATCCAGGTAGGCTCAGATGCTCGGATTGCCGCTAATGCGGTGGTAGTAAAAGATGTACCTGCTGGATGCACTGCGATTGGGGTACCTGCCAAGGTTTCTCCGGCTTGTAGAAAACAAAAGAGTACCGAGTTAATCATCGACCCTACTTTGTTTATCTAGGGACAGTTAGCATTAGCAGCGTGTTTTAGCAAATCCTAAAGGGACAGTCTCGTGGGCGCGCCGAAAGTACCGCTTGCCCATATTTAGAACCGCACCAGCAAATCAGAGCGCGAGATTATTCTAAAAAATCTTACTACTGGAAAACACCAGTTTAACGGGAGATTAGAATCTGCTTTATTTGCGGACTTCTCCGCGTTTATTGGCACATTTTCTACTACAATTTAGGCATAAAAAGCTAGATGCGGAGGAAAAATGATTACTACGGTTCCGGAAATAGTTACCGGCGTGACCCGGGGAGACTCTGATGCCTGGGAGCGAGCCGGCAGTCTGCTAACAACCTATTACGCTCAAAGTAACTGCCCGCGGGTTACCTTGTTTTCTCTTACTTCCCGTTTTTCGCCCTCATTCCCTTTAACGTCGCACTCAGATACTTCTCTTAAGGTTACTCCCTGCTATCTTCGGGACTGCGATCTTTTAGCCCTGGCGAATCTGGGAATCAAAGTTGCGCAAGACAGCGTGAATCAACTTTTCGCCAGCGAACCTTTGCCAGAGTTAATGGCACAAATCCCGCTGGATACCCAATTGGTGGATGCCCCAGAGCAAATATTAGATACAGACGGCGCGTTGAATCAGCTCTGGACAGCGCTAACCAAAGATCCGCTGACGCTAAAACCAAAGGCAGCAGCCGCGATTCTCGCGCGGCTAAGACCGGCAACTTTCCCTCTCTTTTCCCGCAGTGACCGGCTACCCTGGGGCGAAATATCAGATTATCTGCAATTTTGCCAAGATTTACACGATTTACTGTTAGCTGATAGAGGACGTTTAGCACACCAGCTTTATTATTTACATGAGTCTTTGGAACTACCTACCTGGGTTTCCCAAATACAACTATTGCAGGCGTTAGTGTTTTCTGATTATCAAGCAGATTTAGCGGCTCACCAAGAGCTTCGCCGGCAAGAAAAAGCTACCCGTAAAGCAGAGCGAGCCGCAAAAAAGCTTCGTAAAAAGCAAGCGAAGCAGGCCAAGAAGCAACATAAAAAGCTTTCCGAACAGGAAAAATCGGCTAACTTAGATTCTGACCTCCTTTCATCTGCCAGCCCCTTTGACAACGAGCGCGCCGCAAGCGGGCGACACCTGGCTGCTAGCGAACCAGCCGATTTAGGGAACTCACGCAGCCAGCTGACAGGACACGGTCGCCACGTAAGAAACGACGGCGAGGACGGATTTATTTCTACTGATCCTGTCTCCCTTTAACGCTGCACTTACGGTCTATTTTCCCACCTCCCCTCCTTGAAGAAAGGAGGGGAACCGGAACTTTTTGCTCAACAACTCTAGAATAAAGTCATGACTGATTTTGAGATTGAAAGCTATGCCCAGGGACTACAAGAGTTTATTACCGCCTCCCCCTGTGCTTCATTAGCTGCCAATAGACTAGCAGAAACCTTTACTAACAGTGGTTTCACTAAACTTGACCCAACACAATCTTGGATTAGTTCTCCGGGCAAATACTTCCTACAACAAGGAGGCGCAGTTATTGCCTGGTTAATACCAGACAACCCCCCGCAAGGTTTTCGGATTATCGGATCGCATACCGATTCACCCGCTTTCAAACTAAAACCCACCCCCGATAGCTTTAGTCCGGATGGTTGGGGACAGCTAAACGTAGAAATATACGGAGGAATGCTCCCTAACTCTTGGCTAAACCGAGAACTGGGGATTGCCGGGATTATCTATGATCATTCCGGCAAATGCCACTATCTACAAACTGACGCGCTAGCTTTTATCCCCCAATTAGCCCCTCATCTAGACCGGGACTCCACTAAATCTTTACAGCTTGACCCCCAACAACATTTACGTCCCCTGTGGCAACTAGGAGACAATCAACAAGGAATTCTTGATTTACTGGCTAAACAGGCTGGACTAGACAGTGCTGCCGATATTTCCAGCCACGAGCTTTACACTTTCGATACCCACGAACCCAGAAGGATAGGAACTAATAAACAGTTCCTATCCTCTGCCCGGCAAGATAACTTGCTATCGGTTTACAGTGCCACCTGCGCCCTCTTGAGCCTTGCCACCGACAACTATCAAGGGGACAATATCTTGATAAGTGCCGCCTTTGACCATGAGGAAGTCGGTTCCCACACCGTAAATGGGGCGGCCGGCCCTCTGCTAGAGCAGGTGTTACAACGCTGCGCCCTAGCTGGGGGAGAAAAAGATAGTTATCAGCGTCTGCTGGCCACGTCCTCGTGCCTATCAGCTGACGTAGCCCACTCAGTAAACCCGAACTATCCCGAAAAACATGACCCGGATACCCGTCCCATAATGGGAAACGGGCCGGTACTAAAACTTAATGCCTCCCAGCATTACTCCACCGATGCTTACGGTTGGCATCTTTGGGAAGATGCAGCCCGGCGCAGCGGGGTTAAAACTCAACGATTTGTATCAAAAAACACTGTTACCTGCGGCTCTACCATTGCCCCTATGATTAGCACCCGCTTGGGAATAACCACTATCGATGTAGGAGTTCCTATCTTATCGATGCATTCAGCCCGGGAAATGTGTTCTTTAAATGACCAGGTAGAGATGGCAAAAATAATGCGAGCCTACCTGGAGAAATAAACAAGTCTGGTGGGCCATACTGGTTTCGAACCAGTGACCTCTTCCGTGTGAAGGAAGCGCGCTACCCCTGCGCCAATGGCCCTAGACGTTGTTAAGACTATCTAAAGCCCCACCCAGAACCAAATCTAAAGATGTGGGATATATCTAGATACGGCTTTTTCGCTTGGAATACCAGATGGAAGCCAGCGCAGTGACCAGTAAAACTATTACGATATAGCCCATCGAGAAACCGATAGAAGGCTCGGGAATAGAATGCGCCCATTTATCAATCCCCCAGAAAGGAGCTTCATGGGCGGCATGGATAATCAGTTTCACCCCAATGAATCCCAGAATCAAGGCCAGCCCATAATGTAGGAATGCCAGGCGCTCCAATAACCCATCTACCAGGAAGAACAGTTGCCGTAGCCCCATAAGTGAAAATGCGGTAGCAGCAAAGACAATAAAGGGATGGCTAGTAAGACCAAAGATCGCGGGAATAGAATCAAAGGCGAACATTAAATCCGCTGACCCAATCGCTACGATAACCAAGAACATGGGGGTCACATAGGTTTTACCCCGATGACGGTACAGCAGTTTCGCTTCCCGAAATCCTTCAGAAACCGGCAGAACTCGGCGCACCAGCGAGGTGAAACGGTTTTCCTGATAACCTTGACCAGATTCTGCCTCGTCCTCTTTAGTGACCCCCTCACGCGCCTGACTAATCGCGGTGTAAATCAAGAACAAGCCAAACAGATAGAATATCCAGGCAAATTTACTGATTAGAGCAGCCCCAATCAAAATGAAGCCCAGGCGTAGCACCATAGAAATCACGATTCCCAGCATGATCACTTTTTGCTGGTAGAGACGGGGAACGTTGAAACCATTCAAAATAATGATAAATACAAACAAATTATCTAGCGATAGCGACCATTCAGTAATCCAGCCCGCCCAGTATTGAACCGCAAGATTCAAATCCCATTGCAGCCACACCACCAGCCCAAAGGCAGCCGCAATCGTCATATAGATACCTGACCAGATGGCGGCTTCTTTAATCGAGGGTTCGTGGGCTTTACGAACGTGTCCGCGAAAATCAATGATTAGCAGTCCCAGAATAATAATCGCCAGTAGAACCCAGTTCCACCAGTGAATTACTTCGTGGCCGGGGACGGCATTAAGCGCAGGAGCAAGACCCATATAGTGTTCTCCAATTCTATGGTGTGATACCAAAAGGTCTTCTTCCGCCCTTTCAGGCCGAACCAGCCGGGCATAAATGCCGTGATGACGACTGGCTTGTTAATGGAAGTACTCCCCTCCCGTGATTACTAACCTAGTCTACCGTGATTTACTCGCAACCCCGAACTGTGCAACTTAGCCCCGACCAATGTCTCCGCTCCCAGCGAATCCCGATAATCGCCAAAGATAGTAGGGAAATAGCGCTACAGGCGAGCACTACCAGCCACTGCGAGACGGATAATACTTGTAGGGCAAAAAAGTCCCTGACCACCGGAATCGTAATCGCGCTAACTACCAGGGCAATCATTACCCCCAGGAGGATTCCTCGCCAGCTGCGCAGCGGTTGTGACAAGATAGCCAGTAGACCCAAGGCTCCGTTCACTAACACCACGGTGGCTACCGAAGTTGCCTGTGGAGAGCTGCCTATCCATAAATAGGCTCCAATAGAGGTTAGAGCACAAATCAGACCGGCTGGCAACGCTAACTGCCCCACGCGGCGTAAGAATCCGGGGCGGTATCTTCTCGCAGAGGGTGCGAGCGCCAAGAAAAACGCAGGAATCCCGATGGTGGTGGAAGAAATCAAAGTTAATTGCCGGGGCAAATAGGGATAACGTATCCCTAAAACCCCTATGACCAGGGCAAGTATTGCGGCATAAGTGGTTTTTGATAGGAAGAGGGTCGAGACTCGTTCCATATTTCCGAGGACGCGCCGCCCCTCCCCTAATACTTGCGGAAGCGACGAGAAGCGCGAATCTATCAGCACTACTTTCGCTGCCGATTTAGTTGCCTGCGCGGCATTTCCCATCGCTATCCCTAAATCAGCATCTTTTAACGCCAGAGCATCATTAACTCCATCCCCGGTCATTGCCACGGTTCTGCCCCCAGATTGCAAGGCACGAACCAGGGAACGTTTTTGCTCCGGGGTAACCCTGCCAAAAACGCTGTGTTCTTTCAAAACAGCACGCAGCTCGTCCTGATTATCCGGCAGTTCTCTAGCATCAAAACCGCTATCATCTACCCCCACCCTCTTCGCCAAGGCAGCCACGGTAACAGGGTTATCACCCGAAATAATTAGGGTTTTTACTCCTTGAGTGCGGAAAAACTCTAGGGTTTTTTCCGCGTCGCCCCTCACCTGTTCCGCTAAAACAATCAGCGCACTAAGCTGTAGGGTTTTCGGCAACTTGGGAGCGTGCAGGTCAAGAGCGGCGTTTTGGGTAGAGGCTAAAGCCAACACTCTCGCCCCTTGCCTTGCCCAGTTAGCGGTTTCTGCTTGCGTATCACTATCAGCGGCCAAAACAATTTCTGGTGCCCCTAGTACCCAGGTTTTTTCGTCACTAACCAACGCTGACCATTTACGCGAAGAATCAAACGCCAGGATTTCAGCGTTATCAATAATTCCAGTCTCCGCCTGTAAATCGCTTTGGAGACGATCATAGATTGCTGCCGAAGTGTCATTTTCCCGCGTTTTAGTCAAAGTAGCGAGTGCCTTTTGCGCATCTGGCGGTAATGCTTTCGCGCTAACCAAGGAGGAATCTGCCGGGATACAAAACCCTCGAAGTCTTACCTGACCGGTAGTAAGAGTACCGGTTTTATCAAGACACAAGGTATCTACCCTGGCTAGAACCTCTACAGCGGGGAGTTCTTGAATCAACACCTCTTGACGTACCAGTTTCAAAGCCGCCGCCGCGAAGTTGATTGAAGTGAGCAGCACCAGTCCTTGCGGAATCATTCCCACAATACCGGCAACCACCGCAACCACCACTGGGCCAATATTTGCCCAGGTTACCTGACTAAATCCTCCTAAACTACGAATTTGTGAAACCGCCAATAGCGCAATAACTAACGGGAGGAAATAGGTGATAATTTTCAGGATTTTATTGATTCCCGCTTCTAGCTCTGAACGAGCCATTTTGAACTTTTTCACCTGGATAGCCATCTTGTTTGCCCATGATTGGCTACCTACGGCGCTGACTGCGATATATCCGTTACCGGCAACTACAGTGGCTCCCGATAAAACCGTCTCCCCTATTTGGCGAGCACAGGGCACTGATTCGCCGGTCAGGTTGGATTCATCAAGATACATTCCTTCACTGGCAAGCACCGTCCCATCAGCGGGAACTTGGTCTCCTCGGCGCAAATGCAGTAAATCCCCTTGCACAATCTGGCGGGGAGATATTTCTTGTTCCACTCCCTCACGCACGACCCAAACAGGGTTTTCTTGCAAAATACTGACCCGCTCTAGCACCTTTTTGGCGCGCAGTTCCGAGACAATGCCGGTTAGGGCATTAACTATCATCACGATCCCAAAGACCGCGTCCGCCCAATGCCCGAATATCAAAGTGACCACGATACAGATGCTGAGAATAGCGTTAAATAAAGTGAATATATTGGCACGCAGAATCTGGGGTACGGTGCGGGTAGCCCGCGGGGTGAACTGGTTAGTGAGTCCCGCTTGGGTAAGCTCGGCTACCTCCTGGCTGCTTAGCCCTTGCAAAGCTGGGTTTCCAGCGCCGCTAGCGTTATCTGCGGGCAGGCTTTTAAGGTTCTTGCTAGGTTCTGCTTCGGCTTCCTTAATGGGGGTGCTATTTTCACTTGAGCCAGAGGGCGAGCTGACTGAACCCGAGGACGGGCTGAGCACGTCCTCGGAATCTATATTTTTGGGTTTCGAGTACTTACTCAATTCGCCTCCCGCATTTGCCGCAGTTCTTTCTTTAAATCCCGCACCTCATCGCGTAGGCGCGCTGCCACCTCGAACTGTAGTTGCTTTGCTGCCTCGTGCATTTGGTCAGTTAGTTCTACGATAAGCGCCGCCAAGTCGGTTTGGTTCTGGTTAGCCAAACGAGCACGTACGTCCTGGCCGGTTTCCCGGCGGGTGCGTGCATCAGGGCCGCTCCCTGCGCCCCGATACCCGGTGCCCAGCAAGGATTCGGTATCGATTTCTTCGCGCGCCAACATATCGGTGACATCTGCTATTTTCTTGCGGAGAGGCTGGGGATCAATCCCGTGCTCGCGGTTATAGGCCAGCTGTTTTTCTCGCCGCCGCTCGGTTTCCTCAATCGCTGCCCGCATCGAGTCGGTAACCTGGTCGGCGTACATATGGACTTCCCCGGATACGTTACGGGCTGCGCGCCCTACGGTTTGAATCAGGGAGGTGGTCGAGCGCAGGAAGCCTTCCTTGTCCGCGTCAAGAATCGAAACTAGTGACACTTCTGGCAGGTCTAGACCCTCGCGCAGCAGGTTAATCCCTACGAGCACATTGAAGCGCCCCATCCGCAGTTCCCGCAGCAGTTCCACCCGCCGCAGCGTATCCACATCGGAATGCAAATATTCGACTAGCACTCCCCTCTCGGCCAAGTATTCAGTGAGGTCTTCTGCCATTTTCTTAGTCAAGGTAGTGACCAACACCCGCTCGTTCTTTTCGCTGCGTAGCAGGATTTCTTCCATCAAGTCATCGATTTGCCCATCGGTAGGTTTAACCACGATCTTAGGGTCAACCAGTCCAGTGGGGCGAATAATCTGTTCTACTACCCCATCGGAGCGTTCCAATTCATAGGTTCCGGGGGTGGCAGAAAGATAAACGGTTTGCCCAATGCGTTCTTGGAATTCTTCCCATTTCAAAGGACGGTTATCCATAGCCGAGGGCAGACGGAAACCGTAATCGACCAGGGTGCGTTTGCGGGACATATCCCCATGGAACATGGCTCCTATCTGCGGTACTGTCACGTGGGATTCATCAATGATTAGCAGAAAATCCTCGGGGAAATAGTCAAGGAGGGTGTTTGGGGGCGTTCCCGGACCGCGCCCATCAATATGGCGGGAATAGTTTTCGATGCCGGCACAGGTTCCGATTTCGCGCATCATTTCCAGGTCATAGGTAGTCCGCATCTGCAGGCGTTGCTCTTCTAAAAGTTTGCCGTGTTCCCGGAAGTCTTTCAGCCGCTCGCCTAGTTCGTCCTCGATACTGTCGAGGGCGCGTTGCATCCGCTCCGGGCCGGCTACGTAGTGAGAGGCCGGGAAAAGGAAAACTGATTCTTCTTCCGAGATAACATCGCCGGTGATGGGATGCAAGGTGGCCAGGGAATCGATTTCATCCCCGAACATTTCGATACGGATTGCCATTTCCTCGTACATGGGAATGATGTCGATAGTGTCTCCGCGCACCCGAAATGTCCCCCGCGTAAACGCCATATCGTTGCGGGTGTATTGCATGGTGATAAAGCGTTTAAGTAGTTCGTTACGCTCTATTTGCATTCCCACTTCTAGCGGAACCATCCGCGCCACATATTCTTGGGGAGTTCCGAGGCCATAGATGCAGGAAACCGAAGACACCACGATTACGTCCCGGCGAGTGAGCAAGGAGTTAGTGGCAGAGTGCCGCAGCCGCTCTACCTCGTCATTTATTGAGGAATCTTTTTCGATATAGGTATCGGACTGGGGCACGTAGGCTTCTGGCTGATAGTAGTCATAGTAGGAAACGAAGTATTCCACAGCGTTATCGGGGAAAAGTTCGCGCAGTTCCGCCGCCATTTGGGCAGCCAGAGTTTTATTGGGCTCCATTATTAAGGTGGGACGCTGCACCTGTTCTACCAGCCAGGCGGAGGTTGCAGATTTTCCAGTCCCGGTAGCCCCCAGGAGAACAATATCCTTTTCACCGTCGTTAATCCGCTGGGTGAGCTGTGCGATTGCCTGGGGTTGATCCCCGGAAGGCTCATAGGGCGCTTTCACTTTGAAAGGTTTTTTAGCCCGGCGCAGGTCTAGTTGCTCACTCACCTTTCCAGTCTACTAGGGACGCTATCCGAGGGCGTTTTTAGGCTAGTTTTTTCGGCTTGGTATTTTAAGCGTTAAGAATCACGTCTGGGTGATTTGCTGGGATAGCAGCGGGACAGATAAGATTTTGGAGGTAACGGGCTGTGGCGCAGTTTGGTAGCGCACTTGACTGGGGGTCAAGGGGTCGCAGGTTCAAATCCTGTCAGCCCGACCATGTGATGTCCCGCGACATATGTCCGCATATGTCGCGGGATTTTTTGGGTTTTTGGGGGGGGTGTTTCGGGTCATTTGTCCGTTTTGGGTTTGGGGTGTTTCAGGACATTTGTACGTTTTTTGTTTGGGAGGTTTTGTTGGGGGCGCTCGTGGCTCCGGCGATGAGTTCCCCGGCGGCTTCGCTGATGCGTATGGCGTGTGGTC
>NZ_RPZY01000025.1:0-8723 GCF_008661855.1 Varibaculum sp. | reverse complement strand
GCGTAACTGGTTGGTGTTGGTAGCTGTTGGGCTATTATTTGCAGCTATCTGTTTTGCTGTTTTCGGGTTCACGCACGTGGTTTCGCCGGTCACCGCTATTGGAAATGTTGCTGGTTTTCTAATAACTAGCCTGGTTGTAGGTTTTTTCGCGCTACGTAAATGAATGATGCGCAAAAGGTAGTGTTTTTGCACGGGTTGGGTGAAACCCGTGATGTTTGGAACCCGGTAATAAAACAGCTGCCGCAAACCGAGTGCATAGCTCTAGAGGTTTTGAGAACGAAACCGCCGCCGCCTTGCTGGTCGCTCAAGGACGTATGTGCCCAGATTGCTGAATCGCTGACCGAACCAGTTCACCTGGTCGGGTTATCTTTGGGTGCAGTGATTGCTTTAAATATCGCCCTCACCCATCCAGGCAAGGTGTCCTCACTGTTTGTTTCAGCTCCGCAAGCTAAACCCCCAAAAATGTTGATGAATCTACAAAAGACACTAATGCGAGTTTTACCAACAAAATGGGTATGTCCGCCACAGCTAAGCAAACCTGAGCTGCTGAGCGTGCTCGATAGTTTGAAAGATTTAGACCTCACTTCGCAGCTACCTGCTTTATCCATGCCCGTAACTGTGGTTTGCGGTAGCAAAGATAAAGCAAACCTGCCTGCCGCCCACAAAATCTCAAGTATTATCCCCACAGCTCACCTAGAGGTTATCCAAGGCGCAGGGCACCAGTGGCACGCCACCCATCCTCAGCTATTCACCGGTTATCTCACGAAACATTTAACCCGCTAAACCCCGACAAGAATAATATCGTCGATAAATTCAAGTAAGTAGTAAAACTTCTTACTCGCTGTAGTTGCGATACCCTCCTGCGTCCCTCGCGGGATTCAGCAGTCTCTGAGCTTCGTAATATTCAATGGCTTTGGAAGCCAACCCGGTTTCGATTTACACCTCTGAGCGAGCATTAGCATCGAGAGTTCCCACGGTAAATTCTAGTGAATATACTCCAGCTACTGCTTCTTTAAGTTTTAAAGGTCCTTGCTTAATCCAACCTGTTCCGTACTAATGTGCGGCTATTTTCCATCCAGAGGCGGCCTGACGCTCATTCCAAAAATCTCGGTAAATCCCCTGGCAGCTTATTAGTTGATTGTGGGTGCCAATCTGAGCCACATGCCCATGATCATCTAGAACCACAATCTGGTCAGCCTGAGTAATCGTGTGGAGTTTATGCGCGATTACCAACATGGTGGATTGGCGACGTAATACTTCGAAAGAGCGCAGCAGATTTGCTTCATTTTCGGCATCAAGAGCGCTGGTAGCTTCATCGAAGAGTACAATCGGAGCATTTTTTAAAATAGCGCGAGCAATTGAAACTCGTTGGCGTTCCCCTCCTGATAATGCGCATCCACCTTCACCAACTTTTGTATCCCAACCATCGGGAAGTCGGCTGACAATATCGTTGACTCCTGCTAGTTCTGCCGCACGTAGTAGAGCCTCTTTAGGGGCATTGGAGTTACCGATGCGGATATTTGCTTCCAAAGTGTCATCGAAAAGATAGACATCTTGGAAAACCATTGAAATTTGGCTCATTAAATCTTCAGTCGTTAGTTCTCTAACATCTCGATCACCAACGAGTACTGCACCCGAGTTTACATCCCAAAATCGACAAATCAAGCGGGCAATAGTGGTTTTACCGGCGCCCGAAGGGCCAACAAGTGCAGTCATAGTGTGGGGAGCGACGGTGAAACTGACTTTGTTTAGAACCTGTTTATCGTTCCCATAAGCAAAATCAACCTCTCGAAGCTCAACTTGATGAGGTAATGGTTGGGGTAGCGAAGTTTCTGGCTCGGGCAGAGGGCGCGCATCCAGTACTTCGTTAATAGTCGCCATTGTCGGGCCAACTGCCAGTAGCCCGGTTCGACAATTAGAAATAGTGGAAAGGTAATGAGTGATTTCCAGGCTTATCCCAATAACCGCCACCACTGCCAGGGGAGCAAGGCTTCCAGTAAAAGCAAGATGAACACTGGAAATAATCATTACAACGCAAATCGTTTGCGAGGCAATGCCACCGAGAAAATTCCCGATACATTCTACCCATAGTCGGCGAGTGGATCTGCGGCGATTTTCTGCTAAAGCCGTTGCCATTTGGGGATAAATCGTCTGGTCACATGCGCGGAGCATGGATTGGCAGGTAGAGAATTCTACGATTCGATCAGCTAGTTCAGTTGCCGCCGGGGCCGCATAGGCACTGGCGGCACTGTCGAGGTAGGTTAGTGCCCACATCAGAATCAGGTAACAGATTAGGCATAACGCAAAAATTGAGCCCAAGGCGGGATACCACCAAAGCAGACCAGTAAGCAGTGTCAGCAAAGTGACGGTGGCGGCGGATAGTTCCGTGAGCAAATGGGCACTCAGGTTTCCGAGCTCATTGACAGTAGCTGCCCCTAGGCGGGATAAACGCCCGGTAGTATCGGTGGAGAACCATCCCAGGGGCAGTTTTGCCAACTGATCCCCAACGCGGCGATGGACAGAGCGCATCACCGAAAAAGCGCCTTCGTAGGAGAAGCGATCTCTTATGTAGATACTGATCGCCCCGATAATCGCCGTGACGATCAGGGTTAAGATCCAGGGGGTAGCGTTATGAGTGCTTTCTTCCTGCCTGCTAGCCCAGGTGTTTGCGAGCTGAATCAGCGCAAGTAAGCCTACCCCCTGCGCAATACCGCTGATAATCCTAGTTGCCCAGCTGATACTTCTGCTGTGATTTTGCGAATTGGCGCTGAGTCGGAAATTTGTTCGAATTATGTCGATAGCTCCCATTGACTTATCCATTTTAGTTTCGTCCTCTTTCCGTAAACTCAACATTGGATGCCGACCACAGGCGACGGTAGAGTTCTATATTTTTTAGCTTCTGGTGATTACCGCAAGCCACCAACTGCCCTTTATCAAGTAGGACGATTTGATCGACGTTCTTGACCGAATCGGGACGGTGATCGATAACCAGAACAGTACGTCCGACCATTAGATGGTTAATAGCTTTCTGGATTTGTGCTTCGCATTCCGGATCTACCATGGCGGCTGCCTCATCCAATATGAGTATCGGTGCATCCAATAGTAAGGTTCTGGCGATTGCAATCCGTTGAGCTTGCCCTCCCGATAGCTTCAGATCTTCCCCGACAACACTGTCATATCCTTTAGGCAGCGCCATGATTTCGTCATGAATCTGCGCCTGGCGAGCAGCGTTAATAATCTCGGCTTCATCTGCATCGTGCCGCCCGATAGAAATGTTGTCGCGAATAGAAGCCCGCAAGAGTTGCGCATCTTGCAGTACAAACCCAAGGTGACGGTAGAGATCGGTTCTACTCAGTTCCCTAAGGTTTACTCCACCGATTAGTACTGCGCCAGTATCGGGATCCAGAAAACGGGCGGCCAATTTGGCCAGGGTGGTTTTCCCGGCTCCTGATGGTCCCATGAGAGCGGTTACTGTACCGGGTGCACAACGTAAAGAGATATTATCCAAAGCTAGGGTATGGCCATAGCTGAGCGACACATTTTTAAATTCTATGCTTGCGTCTTGAGGTAAAGACGTCGATTTCTCGGGGCAAGTGAGGGGCTTTACCCTAAGAAGATCAAGAATCCTTTTGGCTGCCGCACCCGCTAACTGATAATTCCAAGCAAGCTGGGTTACTAGGTTAATTGATGAGGGAAGTGCAATGGCAATTAAACAACCGGCAACTACTTCTACCGGACTAACCCAATGCTTGGAGACGAACCAGGGGCCGACAATCCCAAATAAGAGAACTACCAATGGAGTAGAGGTGAGGGCGGCGGTCAAGGAAGCCGCATGCACCATTGGCCGATTCCATTCCTCCATATAGTCACAGGCTTCATTGGCGCTATGGGAATATTTGCGGTGTGCTTTTCCGGTGATCCCAAAAGTCTTAACTACCTGAATGCCTTTCACGAACTCCACCATTGCGGAGGAAACCTGATCAAGTTTTGCATCAAGTTCTAAGGATTTATCGCCCATTCCCCGCATCATCACAGCGTAGGCAATGATGTAAATCGGCACCGCAACAATTACTAAAAGTCCGAGTCTTAAATCAATAATAAAGGTATAACCCGCGCAAAATATGGGCATTAAGGTAGCGATTAGTGAATCTACGGGGCGGTGTGCCACTAGCATATGTAGATTTTTTACATCGTCTTGCAGCACTTTACGCACATGACCGGAAGTATTATCACTAAACCAAGTTAAAGGAGCTTGCCCCAGAAAACGAATAATCTTTTGCTGAATACTTGCGGATAAGCGATTATCGGCAATATGGGTAACCAGCAAGCCCACAAAATAAGCGAATAGACCTCCACAAAATGTTCCGATTAACACCTGTACCCAAAATATGATGACACTTTGGTTGGGCGATGCGCCATTACCTAGTGAAGTTAGGAGTTCGTTGCCGATCCCCACTAAGGCAACGAACGGAAAAACTCGCAAAATAGCGGATATAACCGCCATTACTCGACCAACTCGGAGCGCCAATTGTACAGGAGCTAAGAGTTCTCGTAATGCGGCTTTACCTTGTTTGCTGGTCAGCTTGATATTCGCCGCTGTATCTTTCCTTGGTTCGCTAACTTGATTATCAGTCACTTGGCTTCCTCTTTTAATGTTTCTCTTGGTCAGCTGCAGTAAGTTGCGCGTTTATTCCGCTATCGAGAGACCAGAGCAATAACTGATAATCAGCAACTTCATTGATGAACTCCAAGTCGTGACTGATTATCAGGACTGCTTTGCTTTTAGCAGCTAGTGAGCGAATCTGGGAACTAATCGATAGTAGGTGCCGGTAGTCAACTCCCGAGGTAGGTTCATCGAATACGTAAAGCTCTGCCTGGCTCGCCAAGGCGTTAGCAATCACGAGACGTTGTTTTTGCCCCCCAGAAAGAGTCATCGGGTGCCGTTCAGATAATCCTTGCAACCCCAAATCACCTAGAAGCGTCTGCACCTGCTCTTCACTAAAATTGTCATTTCCTAATACAACCTCTCCCGCTACTGTTTCGGCAAATAGCTGCCGGTTCACATCTTGCATTACTAGCACACTGCGGTTTCGTCTTTCTGCCGCCCGGCAGGATTTGCCGCTAAAACTAATATCGCTGCCCTTCTCTGGATGAGCTAACCCGATGAGGGTGCGTGCGAGAGTAGTTTTACCCGCTCCGTTCGGGCCGACTAGCGCAACTACTTTTCCCTTAGGTAAATATAGGGAAGGAATATTGAGGACGCGGTGTTTGCCGTAACTGAACCTTAAATTTTTTGCGGTAATACCGTCTGCCTGTTGATCGGGAATACATCTAACGCAAATTTCTGGTTTTTCTAGGGTGCGCAACCCCAACTCTTTACGCTGTGTAGAAGACAAGCTAAAAAACTCATCCGCAGTAAATAAATGCTGGATTCGCCCTTCACCCATAATCGCAACTTGATCAGCTAGACCTTTTAGAGGGTAAACGCGGTGCTCGGCTACTACCAGGGTCCAGCCTGCGCTTTTTAGCCTTTGTAAGACTTTGCTGAATGCAGAAATTGCTTCCGGGGAAAGGTTAGAGGTGGGTTCGTCTAAAAGCAGGATTTGCTGCGGTCCGGCCACTGCCGCTGCGCAAGCAACCAGCTGTAATTCACCTCCGGAAAGCTGACGTAACTCTTTGCCCAGCAGTCGCTGAATGCCCCAGGCGTTTACAGCTTCCGCTATTCGGTTAGCGGTTGTTTGGGGGGTATCTCCGGCATTTTCGCTCGCGAATGCTAACTCTTCTAGTACATTTGCCGTAAAAAATTGGGAACGGGGATTTTGAAAAACTGTCCCGGCGGTGCGCCCTAATTGTTGGATATCGGTTTGCACGGTATCGAGACCAGCAAGGGTAGTGCGTCCGCTGAGATTACCCTTATAAAGTTCGGGTATTAAACCGTTCAGAAGTTTTAATAGGGTCGACTTGCCTGCTCCGGAAGGACCGGTGATTAAGGTACAGGATCCTGTAGGGAAATCGAGGTTGATATCGCTGACTGCGCTTACGTGAGCTGATGAGGTTTCTTCGTCCGGGTTGAACTGGTAATCGAAGGAGACCTGGTCGATTAAGGTTCTCATTTGAATCCGCCCGAGAGTATAGCTAGATGGTCTGAGTAGGGGATGAGAGCAATCAGGGCGATTAGCGTCAGTATCCAGAGGGCATCCAGTCGGCTGAATCGCAGCTGTTTTAAAGTGCTTGGGTAAATAGTGGATCCTAAACCGCGCACCATGCCGGCGGCGGTCATTTCATCAGCGGTTCGGGCGCAGGATGCCAGTAAGGGAACTAAAACCATTTCTAGAAAATGGAGGGGATGTAAGAGGGCGCGCCATCCCATTTGTAATCCCCGCAGGGACATTGCTTCTCTTACTGCGCGGTATTCTCGAAATACTGTCGGTATGAATCGTAGTAGCACTACCAGAGGAACGGTTATAGCTACCGGTATGCGTAAGCTGCGAAGACCGGCTACGAGTTCTCCGGGGACGATAGTTTTAATCGCGTAACCTGCCAGACCGCCAGCAGTGCAGAGCTTTATCATCCAGTAGCCTAAAACCATTAGGAACGCGGTGAGGGCGCTTGGCCAGATTCTGGGGAAAAGATAGATACAAGCGACCCAGGTTCCTTCCACGGCGAGGAAACCTAGCGCCCATGAATAGCAGTGTGACAATAGTAAAGCCAAGAGCGCAATACCGGCTACCAGGAAAGTGATCACTATGGGTAGTCGCGACATTACCAGGGCATTTAATACGAATATAACCAGTATTACGGTGCGCGGATCTGGCCGGGAATGCCGTTGGTTAGCTGCTAAGATTTCAGCGCTGGTGACCTGATCTTGGTGATAGCTTGCTGCTGATCAGGGGGCGCTAGTTTGGCATTGAAGGCTCATTACTTTGCGATGCCAGCTTTACGGAAGTGCCGCGCCATTAGAGAATTTCCGAAGACTCCGCCGATAAGCCCGAGAATGAAAATTCCCACGCCCCAGGCCACAATCATCCATGGTGACAAGAACCAGCGTAATGAATCTGCATAGGCAGTCCCCATAGAGTCAGCAATATATTTGTAGTAGCCCTGAGCGTCAATGAATACCGGGAACCAGGGCACCACGTACCATACGGACATGACGGCGTATCCTAGGACCCGAAAAACCGCTGATTTTTTAGCGAAGAGGAAGTCTGCGGCTAGTCCCAGCAAAGGTGTAAGTAGGGCAGTAACCCAGGGGTGCCCGGTAATTACCATTAAAATCCCGACTAATAGTCCCATTAATGCCAAGGCGCCAATCTTCGGTACCCGCGACTTAAATAGCATGATTACGGCGCCGTTAGCGATAAGACCTAAGGCATAGCCCACAAACATCATTGCTGGATTAATGATGCCTAGCATTCCAGTGCCGAAAACTAGCACAAAATAAATTGCGGTAAAAACGCCAATGTTGATGAAGTCGCGTGTTTTCATGCGATATATCCCTTCTAATATTTAATTAGGTAAGCCTTGCCTAACAAAAGAGTAGCGTGAGTGCCCCCTATTTGGTCAAGTAATGTCGGGGTAATCTAGCCGACACATAGGCGGGAGAAAAGGGAGAGTTAAGAAACTAACTAGCCTACAGAGGGCTCTCCTATTAGCGGATTTGCTAGCCCATACTGCAGCGTCCCAGGTTTTGTTCCTATTTATTCCAGGCAGGACTTAAATCCAGGTTTGCTTCAAAAGTTTCGGGTATCCTAAATTTAATGTTCTACTACACGAAATTTTAGGAGTAATAAATATGGATAACATTGCCAAGATCCTCAGCGATGCCGGGCTGGAAAATCCCGCAGTAGCTGAGTATGTAGCGCACTGGGCCGGAATTACCGAACCCGCTGCCATCGAAGTCATTTCCGCAAAGGATGACGACCGACTCATCGCCGAAGGCCTAGCCACCGGTGAAATCGCACCTGCGGGTGATGGACTCTACTACTCCCGCTCCTACTACAAGGACACGGCGCGCAGCGAGGAACGCACCGTCGTCGCCACCCACAATCCGCAAGAAGCCGGAATTTACAACAACTGGCACGACGCCACGGAAGTAACTGCCCGGCAGTTGGAAAGCATGAAGGGCGCCTCCCGGAGTAAAACAATGTACGTGGTGCCCTACCTGATGGCACCGCCGAAATCGCCGCTAGAAAAGTGGGCTCGCGGAGTGGAACTTACCGACAACCTCACCGTGGTTCTTCACATGATCCGCATGGCCCGGGTTGGCGTAGAACACCTGAACAATTTGGAAAATCCGGCAGAATTCGTGCGCGCAGTGCACGTTACTGGCGACCTGAAGAACTTGGGGCAGGGCACCGATAAGGATAAGCGCCTGTTTGCCACGGTAGCCGACGAACGCACAATTTTGCACTTCGGTTCCTCCTACGGCGGCAACGCGCTACTCGGCAAGATCGCCCACGGTCTGCGCCAAGCTTCTTACGACGGCTGGGCCTCCGGGGAATTCCTTTCCGAACAGTTCATGCTGATCGGGATTAAGGATAAGCTCAAGGATCACACCTACTACGTGTGCGGTGGTTTCCCCTCAGCTTCCGGTAAAACCAACCTCGCTATGATGCTAGCCCCGGACGCCTTGGGTGACCGCTACGAAGTTTACTTCTACGGCGATGACATCGTGTGGCTGCACGTTGGCGAAGACGGCAAGATTTACGGCATGAACCCCGAAT
>NZ_RPZY01000030.1:0-6339 GCF_008661855.1 Varibaculum sp. | reverse complement strand
CGCTTCATTAACCATGTCCCCGTCGGGTACTCGCGGCGAAATCGTGGTCTCTAGCTGCCCGACACTGTAAACATCCCCTGGAGTGGCTACCTGGTCGGCCAGGAAACGAACCGCTTGCCGCCCCGTATTATTCCAGTTGGACACGATCTCGTAACGCGCCCCCGGTAGAGCCGCGAATGTCCCGGTCATGGTCACGCCTTGTACTTCTAGCCCATTGGGCAACACGTCTACCAGCTCAAAGGAAGTCAGGGGTACACCATAGTCGGTTTCTATTTCTGCACCCACGGTATAGGTACCGGTCTTACCGGTGAGGGTGAGTTTTTCAAAAGTGTTCCGTTTGAGAGCTTTTATGGTTTTACCCTCGGGACGAATGTTGATGAATGCTTCTTTCTTTTTTTCACCAGAGCGTACCGAGTTAGCTAGGGGGGCTTCACACTTTGTTTGTTCGCACAGCTTTTTAGCGCTGTCCCTAAAACGCGTGTGTACTTTACTGATGGTACGTTTTCCAGGCTGCGCCTGGGTTTTGCTGACCCACCGCAACCAAATATCAGGGTATTTAGTTAATTCTTCGGGCAGTTCGATGCGTTTACCGTCAGTAATATCTATGGAATATAAATGTTTGTCTACCCCATCTTTCGAGGTCAAGATTTCTAGTTTCCCGCCAATAAAGAACGAATCGGGGGTCACCGCGCTATAGCGCAACCGTTTATCTAGGTTGTAGTCTTCTACGTTCACAACTCCGGCAGTCTGGGTGGTGTTATCGGTGTAAACACTCCAGTTGATTTCTTTTTTCCGGTCACTGTCGGTGTCGAACAGGGTGGGTTCCGCGTCCACATAGTGCGGCCCGTCTGCTTTTTTGTCGAGGGCGGTCCCGGTGGGGAAGGTTTCGATTGGTTTATAGAAACTAATCCTGGTTCTTGCCGACCCGGTAATTACGGGTTCTTTAGCCCCTTGTTCTTCGGGGTTAAGGGTGAAGTCGGCACTGTTGTTGATTCTTTCTTGTTTTTTCGCCCCCGGGAAGTGGAGCTTTAGCGTGCCTAAACCGGCGTATTCGCTGTGAATTATTCGGTCTTTATCCGTATAGGTCAGGGTCACCCCGTCGCCCCCAAGCGTCCAGCCAGGGTTTTCTTCCGCCACGAACTGGGCACGAGCAGTGGTTCCGTCTGCTTTGGTGTACTCGGGTAAAACATCGGTGATGGTATAACCTTTCAAGTTGCGGAACAGGTCTTTTTTAACCCCGAACGTAAAGGTGACCGCGTTTTTACCGGTTTCGGCTACGTGCCCATTTTCGTCTTCATCATAGTCGCGGCACACCCCCAGGCTGCACCCTACAGCATCTTTGATAAAGGTGGGCATCAAATAGTAACCTTGCAGGTTCACCGGCCCGGGCTGGGATGCCGGGTTGGGTTTAACCACGTAACGGGTTCCATCATCAGCGGTTTCTATCAAGGTAGCGGTAATGGGGTAGCTCCCATCAGAGGGCGTAACCCGCTCTTTTAACCGCCAGTGAATCGGGATGGAGGTTCTGCGATTCGCACCGTAATTTTCTTTTAATTTTATTTCGAGGACGCCGGGGGCGACCACGGTAGCAGAAGTAAAACCGTAGGCATCTTTAATTCCGGATTCTACATATTCAACCCGGGACGGATCATAGGTTACCCGAATAACCCCGTTAGCTAGCTCAGCGCCGGGCGCGTCCCCACCATAGGTGATATCGGTACGCAGCTTTTTACCTATCTGGTCTTTGAGAATATCGGAACTGGGGAAGTTCCCTTTTTCATCTGCCGGCTCATTAGTGAGCTTACCGCTTAACTCTAACAAACCATAGGTAGTGTTCTTCAAGGATTCTGGAACCGGTTTATAAACGAAAGTTAGTTCTTTATCTTCCCCATCAAGAGCAATCTTTTGCACCTCCGGCACGCTGTAACCGTCAATCACCGAAGGCGAGAAAATATATTCATCTCCCCCATCGAGAGTGTTCAATACCTGCTCGGTTGATGGCTTTAGCTCTTTACCATTCTCGTCCACATATTTCGCAGTCACCTTGGTATCGACCAAAATAACAATCTTGCCAGGCACAGATGCCACATGATTAGGGTTCTTCCCCGACTCGGGCCGCAAATAAATTGGGAGCGTCTGACCGTGTAGCCCCATGTAGGTTTCAGTTGTAATACCTTCACCGTACTCGCTTTTATTGGCTTTAATCATCTTGATGGTAGCTTCTAGCTTGTCATCGGGAACCGTAAAAACCGGGGAAGATATTTGCGAGTCAAAGAACGCCTTCCTGGTCTTAGTGAGATTATCCAGATATTCTGGTAAAGAAACTATCGCCGTACCAGCGATGAAGTTTCCCCCAATCTTCGTAACTTTACCCCAAGATTTCGGTATCTCTTTTAAGGATTTACAATAACTGAAAGCAAGATCTAATATCTGTTGAACGTTTCCCCAGTTCTTAGGAATAGAGACCAGAGCGGTGTCGTTACTAAAGGCATCTTTACCGATAGTGGTTACTTTTCCCCAATCAGAACCAGCAGATACCAATTTAAAATTATAAGAAAAAGCATTTTCTGGGATACTAGTTATTTCCCCCCAAGATTCCGGTAGTTCAGTGACCTCATTATAATAAAAACAGTTGTTCCCTAAACTATTGACTTTACCCCAGGAGTCAGGCAAGGCTGCAATGTCATTAGAGGCAAATGCACTATTACCAATAGACTTAACATTATCCCAGGAAGCTGGAATAGCAATCAGATCATTTCTAATAAAAGCATTATCGGGGATGGTGGTTATCTTTCCCCAGGGTGCGCTTAGCTTGGTTAACTGATTTCTCTCAAATACGCCTTTACCTAAAGAGCTAACTTCACCCCAAGAATCAGGTAGCAAGGTAAGCGCATTACCGGAGAAAGCTTGATACCCAATCTTAGTTATTTTCCCCCAAGAATCAGGAAGTTTCGTTATCTTATTATTAGATTTCTCACCGTACTCGTCGTAATACCCGAATGACTTGTCTCCTATCTCGGTAACCTCACCCCAAGAAGCAGGTAAAGAAGTCAAACGATTAAGAGCAAATGCGGCTCCAGGAATTTTAGTAATCTTTCCCCAAGAGTCCGGCAGAGAAGTCAGCAGGTTGCGCTCAAAAGCCGCATAATCAAGCTTCGATACCTCTCCCCATGACGACGGTAAGCTGGTTAATTTATTGTTACTAAAGGCAGAGTACCCGATTTTAGTTATTTCCCCCCAAGAATCTGGCAGAGAATTGATTTGATTACTTAGAAAGGCACGCTGACCGATTTCTTTAACGGTTCCCCAGCTATCAGGAAGAGATGTCAACCGGTTACCAGAAAAGATACTATCAGGTATTTCTTCCCATCCATCCCAGGAAAACTTTAATTCACTAATCTGATTATTTGAAAAAGCACCGGTTAATAAGCATCCCTTCTTATCACAGTTCGCTTTAGCTTTTGTGATATCAATTTTACCCCAGTTATCGGGTAACGACGTAAGGTTGTTTTTTTGAAATGCATAGGGGTCTATAAAACTAACATTTCCCCAAGATTCTGGAATACTCGATATCTTATTATCATAAAAGGTATTTCTACCTATTCTGTTTATATTTCCCCAGGAATCTGGCAGGGAAGCTATTTTATTGCTTAGAAACACCCCCTCAGGAAGTTCAGTAATCTTGCCCCAGGGCGCTTCCAACGCCGTAATCTTACTGTCCATAAACGATCTGGTTCCAAGATATGAGACATTTCCCCAAGATTTAGGCAGAGCAGTTAGCTGACTACCACGAAATGCCTCTGTTTCAATCATTTTGATTTTACCCCAAGAATCCGGCACCGCGGTGAATTTGGAATCGCGAAAAGCCTCGCTACCAATAGATTCTATATTTCCCCAAGAATCCGGCAAAGAAGCTAAAGGTGTCCGTTGGAAAGCAGAGCCACCAATACCGGTGATTGCCTGACCTTTGTCCCCGACTGTCGGCCAACACCAACCTGTACTATTTTTAGTCTTACCGGCTTCATGTTTTGTTTTCCCGCTGACGCTAAAACCGGAAATCAAGTTTCGCTGCTTTCCTCTCGAATCAATCGAGGTGTAATAGGTGAAGTCTTTTACTTGCCAGCCGGGGCAGATGATTTGTTCTGGCCAGTCCGGGCCAACCGCGATAGTACCCTTAACAGTCTTAGAACGCCCCTTAGCATCAGTAACCGTATAGAAAACCTGGGTCGTGCCCTCCACCGAAGTATCCACGCTTTCCGGAGACACCTTCAATAGGTTAGTTATATTGTGTCCTTCAACGTCCTTAGCACTCACGCCCTTCAATAAAGCCGCAGTAGAGCCGTCAGCACCATTAGCTAAATGCTTATTAACCTCACCCGTAATAGTCGGCGAAAAATCAGTACGCTTATAAACAAACGTAACCGTATTATCCCCACCCACCGTTGGGGTAATCTCCTCGGCCTCCTTAACAGCCGCAAAACCCGAAAGAACCGGAGCCTTAACCGTATTCTTCTGACCCGCAAAATAAACCCCATCCGGCTCAGTGAACTCACTTTGCAGCACCTGGGGGCTACGTAAAGGTTTATTAGTAGCCGCATCAATGTAGTTAATGGTGATCGAGACCGCATCCCCCGCGGCCACCTGACCAAACCCAGATTTGTATTTTTCGGACTTTACCGCATCCGGGAGCGATTGTTGCCCGTCAGCCTTTTCCAGCACCACCCAACGCTTATTATTCGCAAACACTTCCGGACCAAAATCGGTGACAGTAGATGGAATCTTTACCTTCTCAATCTGGTTACCACTAAAAGCCTCCTGCCCTACTTTCACCAGCCTAGACGCAAGCGTAACTGCCTGGAGCTGGTTATTAGCGAACGCACTGGCGCCAATCTCGGTTACAGTATCTGGCAGTTCCACCGTTTCCAACTGATTATCACGGAAAGCATTCGCCGCAATAACGGTTACCGGCGCATCTTTAATCTTTACCGATTTCAGGGCGTTATCGCTGAACGCGCCCTCACCAATAATCTTCAACCCCGGCGCCGCAAGCCCCGTAATCTGATTATCGTAAAACGCGCGATCAGCAACCTCGGTCACCGAATCCGGCAACGTAACCTTCGTCAGTTCCAGCCCCGAAAACACGCCCTCCGCAATCTTAGTAGTACCCGCCGGGACAGTCAGTTCCTTATTAGCTTCCAGCGCGGCCTTACCCTTATCAGTCAGACCAGTAAGCTCCGTCCCATTAAAAGTAAAACGGTCATCACTAGGACTAGCCCCCGCACGCAACGGCCCATTAGCCCGCCCAGCACCAGCAACAGAACCCGCCTCCCGAAAATCAAGCCGCCCGGAAGTCTGACTGTCACCTTTATTAGCGCTGCCCACCACGCTCTTGCCATTACTCGAAGCACCCGAAGCAGAAGCGGCAACAGACTTTACCCCCCCTGTTCCACCGCCGGAGCCGACAAAGGCACAACCGCCAACAAAGAGGATAAAGCTAATCCCACCACCGACAGCAACGCCACGGTGCGCCGACTTAAATCTGAACGTGAAAGGGTTTTAGCGCTGGTTGTTGTGCGACTCGCCAGGTCGAAAAGTTTATCTATATCCACGCTTACCTCGTTCACGTAATATCGAAGCTAATACCGAGAATCAGCAGGAAAAAATCAGCTAGCTCTCAGAAATCAACAGACTAACATCTATTATCTGACTCTAATAGAAGGGTGTCAATCGTTGGACAGCTAGCGGGTACCCCCAAAATTCGGCATTTTACGCACCCCCCCCCGAAAAATCGTAAAGTACAGCTAAAACTCTTGTTAGTAGCCTCAGGAGGACTTACGCTCTAAATTTTAGATTAAAATATTCTAACTCCTGTTTTAGGACTTTCTCCCTATCCCGACCCCGTATTCACCCTTCCTTTATCTCACCCCGCCTTCATCCTTATCTCTCCCCCCGGTTTGATTTTTCCTTTCTCCGCCTTTATTCTCCCCTTCCCTCAGCAGGTCTTCCTTCCCAATCCCGACCCCAGCTTCGTTTTTCCCTTTCCCCCCAAGCCATCCATCCGGCATGACCCAGCCGTCTGCACCAAACAGGGACGGTAATTTCGCACCGGGAGGGTCATTCTGTCCCCGGAGGGTGATTCTGCCAAACCCCACCAGCACTTTTAATCAACCACCCAACCACTCCACCCTCCCGAAACAGCTCCGCCCTCCAAATCCCAAGCCAGCCGACCATTCCATCCTCCCCAGACAGTTCCACCCTCCCAATCCCGGCCACACCTGCGAATATCAGACGCTAGCGCTCACGCCCGACGGGGTATCGGTTAAAGGAGGGACAGTCGGT
>NZ_RPZY01000032.1:0-14391 GCF_008661855.1 Varibaculum sp. | reverse complement strand
GCGGAGGGCGGGGACGCGCCCACCGGCGCGGGGCGGAATCGACCCGGTGGGGTTTGTTTCTGCCGGTCAGGAAACTTTAGAACGGCAGTTGCAAACCCAGCTGGAACGCAAACTATCGCTGTCCACCGCGGAGATTGCCGATTTTGTGGCGAAAGCTTTTGCCTCCGGGGATGTGGTGTCGCCCTTAGGCATTGCCCTGACCCCAGACAGTAAACTTTTGGCGGGGCAACGCTACTACTTGCATCGAGTTGCCCCTGATGAGGGCGCTGCCTTACCGAAGCTGCAGGTGCTTTGGGAGGGCGAGGGGGCAATTGTAGTAAATAAACCCGCTAGCCTGGCAACGATTCCCCGCGGTTCTTGGGTTACCCGGTCAGTGGTGGTGGCTGCTCGCCGCCAATTCGGAAACGACGAAATAACCGCTGCGCACCGCCTAGATCGCCTCACTACCGGATGTTTATTGCTAACCCTAGATTCGAAGTATCGGGCGCGTTACCAGCAGCTATTTGACCGCCGGCAAGTAAAGAAAACCTACCTGGCGCGTAGCCGTGGCGGCGGCCGGGGAGAAGGAGTGGTTCCCCAGGTGGGGGAGAGTTTTGATTTCCAGCTTTCTATGTATAAGGAAACTGGCTCGCTGGCGGTGTCGATAGGAGCGCCCCCGATAGGTTCAAAAGTAGCGAGCTGCCAAAGCCGAACCCGCGCCCTCGTCCTCAGAAAATTCCCCCTCCCCGAAAAGACAGAAAAACTGGGGGGAGAGGGAAACGCAAACCCGGGCAACCCGGGACACGCGCCAGAAGAAGAACTGTTGTGGCAGTTAGAGCCAGAAACCGGGTTTACTCATCAGCTGCGCGCCACCTTGGCTCATTTCGGGTATCCCCTCGTAGGTGACCCCCTTTATCCGGAAGTTTTGCCCGCTTCTGCCCCAGAAAATATTGAGCCCCAGCTGTGCTTGCACGCCCAAGAACTGCAGTTTCCCGACCCAGGAAATCCTGCTACCACCGTAACCGTCACTGCCCCCGCTCCCACCTGGGCAAAAGGTGCCTTAAGCTGACTTCCGAATTGCTGAGATAGATAGGTGCACACCGCGCCTCACGGTAAACACGCAAGGAAAATACGCAAGAATTGCGTATTAACTATTGATAAAACACGCAAGAATTGCGTAAAATAGTTGCGTGTTACTAATTTTGACGCGATAATCCAAGAGGGAGGGGATGAGGGTGACCCTGAAGGAACTCCGTAAACAGAAGAAACTAACTCAGGTCGAATGTGCCTCCTACTTAGATATTCCGATTCGTACCTACCAAAATTACGAGAACGAAGAAAAGAAGAGAAAATCTTTAAAATACCAGTACATGATGGAGAAACTGGAGCGATATGGATACATCGATGAAGGACACGGAATCCTCACCATCGCAAAAATTGAGGAAATTTGTCGAAAAGTATTCGCCTCCTATGATGTAGAGTACTGCTATCTCTTTGGGTCCTATGCCAAGCGGAAAGCTAAACCGCAAAGTGATGTGGATTTGTTGATATCCACAGATATTTCCGGCATTAGGTTTTATGATTTGGCAGAATCCTTGCGGGAAGCGCTCAATAAGAAAGTGGATCTGTTAAAACTTGAGCAGCTGAAAGATAACCCTGAGTTGCTGAACGAAATACTGAGGGACGGCATTAAAATCTACGGATAATCCCAAGACGGTTTGGTGTCGCCAATTCCGGAACTGCTTCGTAACCTGAAGAGTCTGGCATGACGGATGGCGCGATAACCCGTAAGCTATAACCCATGCGAGAAAGGCTGCCGTTTTTATTTATCCAATGCCGTCCCGATGGTGATATTGCCCGCGACGAAAAGGAAACCATAGCGCAGGTAACCGGATTGACAGTCGGTGAAAGTTTGCGCACCCATCTTTTACTTGCCGAGCCGAACCTTGACCCTGTTCATAACCTGGATATTAAAAACAACTATTCAGGGCTGATAATCTCAGGGTCGCCTTTTGGGGCTGAAATCCAGCGCGACCTTGCTAAACCCGAGCATCTACATCTTCATGCCCGCCTAAGCGCGTTGGTGCGTTACCTGTTAGATAACGATTTTCCCACCTTAGGGTTATGTTACGGCTTGCAAATGCTGGCTTTAGCCAGCGGAACTGCGCTCACCGGTTTAACCGCCGAGGATTTGCAAGCCGTGGAAGTAACTTTAACCTCGGAGGGGCAGGCAGACCCGGTAACCGGACAGCTAGACCCGATAATTCGCGCCTATACCGGACACGCGGATTCACTGGCCGGAGTGCCATCGGGCGCAACTTTGCTAGCGAGTGGCGAACATTGCAAATGCCAAATAGTGCGTTTTGGAAAAAACATTTACGGCACCCAATTTCACCCCGAAATAACTACTGCGGGAATGAAAATCCGCATCGACCAATACGGGGACACCTATTATGAAGCCAGTGAAAAACAGGAAGTGATATCGCGCTGCATGACTCAAGATGTAACCAGCTCCCACCAGCTTTTATCCGCTTTTACTGAGCATTATCAGCGTTAGGAGGCTAACTATGGGGATAACTTTTGCAAAATCCGAACGTTCCACCCTCGGAGTCGAATGGGAACTACAGCTAATCGATAAAGACTCTTTTGACCTTCGCCAATGCGCTAGCACGATTTTGGAGGAAGTGGAGCGGCTTCACCCGGATAACGGGTTAGTACACCGAGAAATGCTGCTAAATACCGTAGAAATCATTTCGCGTCCTCGCCACAGGGTTCGTGACTGCGTAATAGATTTGATAGAGGGGATTAACCTGGTGCGACCGGTTACTTCGGCGTTGCGGGTAGAGCTAGCATCTGCCGGTTCCCACCCTTTCGCTAATCCCAGTTATCAGCAGGTTACCGATTCTAAACGTTATGAAGAGCTGGTAAACCGCACCCAATATTGGGGGCGACAAATGCTGCTATTTGGTACCCACGTGCATGTGGGGATAGAGAATCGCGATAAAGTTCTCCCCATCCAAAACTATTTGACCAGTAAACTTGGTCATATTCAGGCGTTATTTGCGTCCTCTCCCTATTGGGCAGGTCTTGACACTGGATACTGCGATAACCGCGCAATGGTGTTCCAGCAGCTCCCTACGGCGGGTCGTCCCTACCAATTCTTAGATTGGCGAGAGCTGGAAAACTATACCGATGGGATGCTAAAAACTGGGATTATCCGCTCTTTCGATGAGGTCAGATGGGATATTCGACCTTCCCCCAAGTTTGGCACCATTGAAGCGCGAGTAGCCGATGCCTCTTCCACTATTAAAGAGGTCGCCGCGGTGGCTGCTCTTACCCAATCCCTGGTAGAGACGGCTTCCCGCCAGCTTGATGCCGGTAAAGAGTTACCAGTTTTACCGGATTGGTTCGTGCGGGAGAACCGGTGGCGCGCTGCCCGCTACGGGATGGATGCGATTTTGATTGAGGACGAGCGGGGAGAAGAACGGCTCTTGACCGATTCTTTGCCGACTTGGTTAGAGCAGCTCTCACCTGCTGCCGAAGATTTAGGCTGTGCAGAGGAGCTCTGGTCAATCCGGGAAATGGTGAAACTCGGTGTCGGCTATCAGCGGCAACGCACCATTTTTGAACGCACCAATTCTTACGAGGCGGTAGTAGCTTTCTTAATAGCCGAAATGGAGGCCGGAGAGCCCTTAAATCCGGAATGTTTCGTAGATAAATCCCTGCATAAGAGCGGGGTCAAAGGCTGGAAGGTTCGCGCCCGCTAAGCGCGCGAATCCGCAAGCACAAAGGTTTGAAGAGGGCGCGGGAAAAGATACGAGAGGGGCTTGAGCCGAACTTGTTGAGGCTTACGAGGTTCCGGGGTGCTTTTCCCCCGCCCGGTTCTGAAATATCTCTGTGCTAATTACGCGTTAATAGCGTGGGCAATGATTTATGTGCACGTTAATTGCGCGAGGGAGAGTTTTTCCTCCTGCCCAAAAATTTGGAAAACGTAGCGTCGTTTTCCAAATTTTGCGCCCGCCTAGCCTGCTCGGATAAAACTCTCCCTCACGCATAGTTTTCGGGATGTCTTGCGCTATTCGCGCTACCGCTTAACTAGCAGTAAACATGTCATGGTCTACGTAGTTGCGCACCACCAGCCACGCGAGCATTAACACTACGGTCACCGAGGCAAACGCGATAATCGCTGCCGGTCCTAGTCCGCCCTCGAACCACATAAGCACAATCATTGCCCCCAAAACCGCTAATACCAGGTAGTTAGAGTAGGGTGCGAGAGGAACATGGAACTTGGGGCGTTCTAGACCAGTCTTCCGGCAGTGACGTACAAACAAGATATTTGAAATCATCACCGAGCCCCACATGGCACAAATCCCAATCCCGGCCATATTGGCAATCACATCAAAGGCTTCATTGGGGTAGAACAAATTCACCATCACCCCCACTAAGCCGATAGTGCCAGCAGCGATAATAGCCGCATAGGGAACCGCGTTCCGGTTCATACCGGACAAGAAACGAGGAGCAGACCCGGATACCGCCAGGGAACGCAGACCTCGTCCGCAAGTGTAAAGTTCTGCGTTGATAGCGCTAGCGGCAGCCAGCAATACCACCAGATTCATGATGTGACCAGCAGCGGGAATACCCAAGCCGCTAAAGAAAGTCACAAACGGCGACTCGTCACGTTTATATACGTTATAGGGCAACAGCAAAGTAAACAGGACGATACAGCCTACGTAGAACAACAGAATCCGCCACATCATCGAGTTAACTGCCCGCGGCATTTCTTTTTGGGGATTCTCGGCCTCACCGGCGGCAGCCCCCAAATATTCAGAGCCACCATAGGCGAACAAAATCCCTAAAGACAGGGTCACCATAGTGAAGGCGCCCTTGGGGAATAATCCTCCATGCTCGGTGATGGCGTGTAAACCGGGAGTGTAGCTGTGTCCCTTCACCGTTAAGGAAATCCCGAAAACAATCGCCACTACCGCCAAAATCATAAAGACCACAATCGCCACGACTTTAATCATCGCGAACCAAAACTCGAATTCGCCGAAGAATTTCACGCTGGCCAGATTGACAATCACCATTAATGCCAAGGCGATAAAAGCCCACGCCCATAAGGGGAGAACCTGGAAGGGCTTCCAATAATGCATATAGTTAGCGATTGCGGTGATATCCGCCATTAAAGCAGAAGAATAAGTAATAAAGGCAAACCATCCGGTGAAATAGGCGCCACGCTCGCCCATAAACTCGCGCGCGTGAGAAATAAATCCCCCGGAAGAGGGACGATACAGGCTAAGTTCTCCGAGGGCGCGAAGCATTAAATAAGCAATCCCACCGCAAATTGCGTAAACAATAGCAACTGACGGCCCCCCGTCAGCGATACGTCCCGATGCGCCATAAAACAGGCCGGACCCGATGGCCCCGCCCAGCGCAATCATGCGCATGTGGCGAGACTTTAACCCCTTGCGGTAGCCCTCATCGGATTTATCACGATGCGGGGTGCCGCTAATCGGTTTTTGAGTTTCGCTCATTAGTTTTCTCCTAAATAATTATCTTGATTACCAGATGGAATCTCTAGGGAGTATATGGGAGGTGAGCGGACAGGCTAGTTGGGCAGTCAGAATATGGAATCACAAACCTGTAAAACTTTTAGGTAAAACCTCTTCAGAGCACGGTAGACTAATAGGGTAACCGTGACTGGCGTAGGTGGGGTACCACCGGGGAGCAAGTTGTCTATCAGTCGCTCGCCTGGGCTGATCTGGCACTACATATAAGGAATAGTCAAATGGGAGATAACCTACTCATTCAATCGATTAGCGAAGTAGATCCAGAGATTGCGGCAGTTCTTGACCGTGAACTAGCACGCCAACGCGGCACTTTGGAAATGATTGCTTCGGAAAACTTTGTACCCCGCGCCGTGCTACAGGCGCAAGGATCCGTCCTCACCAATAAATATGCGGAAGGCTACCCGGGGCGGCGTTACTACGGGGGCTGCGAAGCAGTTGATGTGGCCGAGGAACTAGCACGCGATCGCGCCAAGGAAGTATTTTCTGCCGAGTTCGCTAATGTGCAGCCCCATTCGGGTGCGCAAGCCAATGCAGCAGTACTATCGGCACTGGCTAAGCCAGGGGACACCATTATGGGGCTGGCGCTAGATCACGGCGGTCACCTTACCCACGGTATGAAAATCAATTTCTCCGGTCAACTCTATAACGCCACCGCCTACCAGGTAGATAAAGAGAGCAACTGGGTGGATATGGATCAGGTGCGCGATGCGGCCTTAAAGTATCGTCCCAAAGTTATTATCGCGGGCTGGTCGGCATACCCCCGCCAGGAAGACTTCAAAGCCTTCCGGGAGATCGCGGACGAGATCGGAGCCTACCTGTGGACAGATATGGCGCACTTTGCGGGGCTGGTAGCTGCCGGTTTACACCCGAACCCGGTGCCGTATTCCGATGTGGTTTCCACCACCGTGCATAAGACTTTGGGCGGGCCGCGTTCCGGAATGATTTTGTCGCGTGACAAGGAACTCGGTAAGAAAATCAACTCGGCAGTGTTCCCCGGCCAGCAGGGCGGCCCGTTGATGCATGTAGTAGCGGCGAAAGCAGTCGCCATGAAGATCGCCGGCAGTGACGATTTCAAAGATCGACAAAAACGCACTTTAGAGGGCGCAAAGATTTTGGCTGACCGTCTTACCAAGTCGGATGTGGCGGATTGCGGGATTTCCTTACTAACTGGAGGAACCGATGTGCACCTGGTGATGGTGGATCTGCGTAACTCCCAGCTAGATGGGCAACAGGGCGAAGATTTGCTGCATGAAGCCGGAATTACCATTAACCGTAATACGGTGCCTTTCGATCCGCGTCCTCCCCGGGTAGGATCCGGGCTGCGGATTGGCACCCCGGCGCTTGCTACTCGCGGTTTCGGGAAGAAAGAGTTCACCGAGGTAGCGGAGATTATCGCCGGAGTGCTGGTGGAGGCTTGCCAGGGGCAAGTCGATACTGGCAGTTACCGGGAGCGGGTGCAAGCATTAATCGAGCGGTTCCCACTATATGTGGATTTAAATCAGCTGGCGTAAAGCTGACAGATAGCCAGATTGATAGCAACCAAGTTTGGGTGCGGGTAGGCTAGCGGTCTACCCGCACTCTTAACGGGGAGGGTATAGATGCGTAAAGGTTGGAGCGGGGACGCGATTTTACTGGATGGGGCGGCGCGGGCGCGGCAACTGAAAGAGGAAATGCGCGCACAGGTAGACAGGCTGCGCGCTCAAGGTATTAAACCTGGCTTAGGTACGATACTAATAGGCAGTGACCCGGGTTCGGTATCTTATGTGGCAGGTAAACACCGTGACTGTGCCGAGGTAGGTATCGAGTCGATTCGAGTGGAACTGCCAGATACGGTTTCGACTGCCCAGGTTTTAGCCGAGATTGAAAAGCTGAACGAGAATCCGGCTTGTACCGGGTATATTGTGCAGCTTCCGCTGCCTCGCCAGGTCGATGTTAATCGGGTTTTGGAAGCTATTGACCCTGATAAGGACGCTGACGGCTTGCACCCGATGAACCTGGGGCGGCTGGTGCTGCGCATTAAAGAACCGGTAACCTCCCCGCTGCCTTGCACTCCCAGAGCCTGTATAGATTTGTTGCAGCACTACCAAGTACCACTACAGGGCGCGCAGGTATGTGTAGTAGGGAGGGGAACCACAGTAGGACGTTCCCTGCCGCTCATGCTGACCCGCAAGGATATTAACGCCACTGTCACCTGTTGCCATACCGGTACTCGTGATTTAGCTACCCATACGCGCGCAGCGGATGTGATTGTTGCCTGCGCGGGAGCGGCGGGAATTATTAAACCCGAGATGGTCAAGGAGGGCGCAGCAGTCCTAGATGTCGGGGTATCTAGGGGGGCAGTTAATCCGGAAACCGGTAAGGCTCGCCTGGAGGGCGACGTGGCAGAGGGAGTTGATGAGGTTGCGGGCTGGCTTTCCCCCAACCCGGGAGGTATCGGCCCGATGACTAGGGCGAATCTATTGCTAAACGTGGTAGAGACCGCGATTCGTCAAGTATCCTAATAGCGGTTTTACCTATGCGTTTGAAAGGGTTTCCAATACGGCTAGCGGTGACGGCGATTACCTTGTCGTTGGCGCTTGCTGCCTGTGCGTCCTCCTCCAATACCAATGCCGCCCCGAAAGACAGGGCAAGTGCCCAGGTTAGCAAAGTTTTTTGTCTACTAGAAAAAAAGAATTCGCAAGATACTAGGGCAGCGGTTCTATCGAAAGCGATTGGGGATTTGCTGGCAAAACCCGAAAATAAAGGGGCAGTTAAATCTGTAAATATCAGTGTTGATAAAGCTGAGCAGATTGCCGGGAAACTTAGGGAAAATAGTTGCGCTAACGTTCTTTCCTTAGAGCCAAATTTTAGTGGGGAAGTGCTTAAAGTTGCGAAGAATCATCCCGATATTAAC
This sequence comes from Varibaculum sp., assembly GCF_008661855.1. Taxonomy (NCBI): domain Bacteria; kingdom Bacillati; phylum Actinomycetota; class Actinomycetes; order Actinomycetales; family Actinomycetaceae; genus Varibaculum; species Varibaculum sp. The sequence continues at coordinate 5,952 of NZ_RPZY01000032.1, read as the reverse complement.
TTTGCAGTAATGGCTGCCGAGGGACAGCAGAAACTTGCCAATGTTAGGGGTATTGATTTTGATTTGCGCCAACCGGCATTTCTAGCTGGATATGCGGCTGCTGCGGTCACTAAGAGTGGAGAAATCGGCGCGGTTAGCAGCGTGAATAGTGCAGATACCAAGCAGGGAATAGATAATTCTGTCAGCGAAAACGCTACTAAGACTTGGGCTAATGCTTTCCGCCTGGGAGCTGAATACTATAACCAGTTCAAAGGTTCGGGAGTAAAACTTTCGGCTTGGGATAATAACGTAGGCGGACCGCTGCAAGTTGAGAGCGCAAAACTTCATGAACAGCTGCTTAAACTGGCAGAGCAGAAAATAGATGTTATTTTGGTGATTGCTCCGATTGGGGAATCCGCTTCCTTGGAGGGATTAGCCGGCAAAGATGCACTGGCGATTTGGAATGGGCAAGACGTGGCTGCGAACTCTGCTCAAGTGAAATCTAGCGTGTTTACCTCCACGGTTATTGATGCGAGCGGGTGTGCTAAAGAATTATTTGATCAGGCGAAAGCGGGCTGGATTGCCAGTAAAGATTATGTGGGTACGCTAAAGAACTCTGGGGTTAAACTGGCTGGTTTTGGCGATTACGATCCACTGATTTCCGATAGTTTAAGCGCTGAGCTGGCCGGGATTCGCAGTCAAATTGACAGCGGGAAAATAGATATCGCGAAACTTGCGGCTCACCAAGGGTGAGATAAGAGAAAAGATAAAGGGGAATTATGCTCAAGATTGCCACGGTTAATGTCAATGGGATACGGGCAGCGTTCCGTAAAGGAATGGACACTTGGTTAGAGCAGTCTGAGCCAGATGTGGTTTTGGCGCAAGAAGTGCGGGCTAGTGAAGAAATTACTCAGGAGCTATTTGGGGAAAACTGGCAGGTAGTGGTGAATGCTTCGCAGCTCAAAGGACGGGCGGGAGTAGCGGTTGCAATCAAGAAGTCTTGTGGCTGGCATCTGGAATCATCTCAAGCCGATACCGTACCGGTTACAGTGCCACAAGACAGCGGACGCTGGTTAGAAGCTGTTTTGGCTAGGGATGAAACCGGGGGTGGAGAGGACGAGCGGTTGCGGGTAATCTCCGCTTATTTTCATTCCGGGGAAGTGGGAACCGAAAAACAAGAGCATAAAATGGCGCATCTAGCGCGGATTGAGGAACGCTTAAAACAGTTGTGCTCTGCCTCCTCCTCGGATAATGATGGCTCTTTAGTTCTGGTGGCGGGGGATTTTAATGTGGTACATACCGAGCGAGATATAAAAAACTGGAAACCTAACCACAATAAACGCGCCGGAGTGTTAGACGAGGAAATCGCGTTCTTAAATCGCTGGCGCGAGCAGGGGTGGGTTGATGTGGTGCGTACCCTAGCCGGTCAGGTGCAAGGCCCGTATTCGTGGTGGTCGTGGCGGGGTAAAGCCTTTGATAACGATGCCGGGTGGCGTATCGACTATCACCTAGCTACCCCGCAGCTAGCCAGGTTGGCGCGTTCGCAGAGAATTGACCGCGCCGATGCCTATGATCAGCGTTTTTCTGACCATGCCCCGGTGGTTGTTGCCTATAGTCTCTAAGCTGTTTTGCGAAAATCCGCTTAGCCGGTCTAACAGTGTATAAACAGTGGGGGCGCGAGAGAATATTTCTCTCGCGCCCCACTTACGCTATGCGAACTAGCAGTCAGTGTAATCTCTAATTGCTAACGAACTGCCTTGTCGCTTGTTACTTACTGGCTTTGGGGTGGGTCATGTCAGCAACATTGAGGGCATTATCTAAATCTTCCTCACTGATTTCCCCGCGCTCAACAAATCCCAAATCTAGAGCCGATTCCTTGACCGTCATTTTCTCTTTCACCGCGTGCTTGGCGATTTTAGCGGCATTTTCATAGCCAATGTAACGGTTCAGCGGAGTCACAATCGAAGCCGAAGATTCTGCCAATTCTAGGCAGCGCTCTGGGTTAGCCACAATGCCGTCCACGCAGCGTTCTGCTAGCAGACCGGCTACCGCTCCCAGGCAGTTAATCGATTCTAGCAGGTCAATCGCCATTACCGGCAGCATTACTAAGAGGTCGAAGTTGCCTTGCGCACCCGCGAAAGCAATCGTCTGATCGTTGCCGATTACCTGGGCAGCCACCTGCACGGTTGCTTCCGGTAATACCGGGTTAATTTTCCCAGGCATAATCGAAGAACCGGGCTGCAAATCGGGCAAAGTGATTTCGCCGAGGCCGCAGCGCGGCCCAGAAGATGCCCAACGCAAATCGTTAGCAATCTTGACGAAAGAAACCGCTATCACTCGCAGCGCCCCCGACATTTCTACTAGGGAATCTTGCGCAGCTTGCGCCTCGAAATGGTTATCTGCCTGGCGGAATGGCAAATCCATATTTTCGGCGATTAGGGAAATCACCCGCTCGGAGAAACCCTCCGGAGTGTTAATCCCGGTACCGACGGCTGTGCCGCCTAAAGGCAGTTCTGCCAGGTTCTTTTCTGCGTCCTTTACCCGGTCAATGCCTTTGCGTACCTGCGCGGCGTAACCGGAGAATTCCTGTCCCAGCATAATCGGGGTGGCATCCATCAAGTGGGTGCGCCCCGCCTTGACGATGCTAGCGAACTCTTTAGCTTTCTTTTCTAGGCTGGTGGCCAGCTGATCTAGTTTCGGCAGTAGGGCGTGCGCAACAGCCTCATAAGCGGCGATATGAATCGAGGAGGGGAACACGTCATTAGAGGACTGGGAAGCGTTCACATGGTCATTGGGGTGAACTTTGCTGCCCTTAAAACCGGTGGCTAAAGTCGCGACCACTTCGTTGGTGTTCATATTCGAGGAGGTGCCGGATCCGGTTTGGAAAATATCAATCGGGAACTGGTCATTATGTTTACCAGCGATAACCTCTTCGGCGCCCTTAACGATTGCATCACGGGTTTTGGAATCGATTACCCCCAGCTCAGCGTTAGCAATTGCTGCTGCCCGCTTAATCTGTCCGAGAGCAGCAATATGGTGGCTGGAAAGAGTACGACCCGAGATTGGGAAATTCTCCACCGCCCGCTGGGTTTGAGCAGCATAGAGGGCGTTCTTGGGGACCCGGACTTCTCCCATAGTGTCATGTTCAATGCGATATTCTTCGCTCACGTGTAGCTCCTTTGACGATTGTGAAAAAAGGTTATTCAACCTCTAGCCTACCTGGGTTTAGCGGGAATAGTCCCGTCAAAAGCCGAGTAAAATCAACGTAAGATACGGCAAGTACCTTTCTAAGGCTCGCAACAGCTTAGACTGTAGCTAGGCGACAGAAAGCGGGAGCATTATGAGCAACGACGACTTTGACGGAAATCCTACCGAGTATCTGCCGGGGGGAGCGATGGCAAACGCCTATGTTCCGCGCGGACGCCAGGAGAACCGGCGTATTACCCGCCGTAGCGCGCAACCTTACCCCAACAGTGCTGAACAGCGGAAAATACCAGTACCTAATCCTCCCGCCGGTGCGCCCTCTGGAAATGACGACGTAAGCGCTTTAGCGGGGCAAAGCGTTACCGAAATTATCCCCCCAATTAATCCTTCAACAAATATCCATAGCGGCCAATTCTCGGCTACGCCCCCAGACGCCGCCGCTAACCAAAATCTAGACTCCCCAAACGCGCCCTATCTGGACAATAGGGGCGCACTTGCAGCCTCAGCGCCAGACCTTGCGGGAGCAACTCCGCAAGTTGAATCTTATCCTCAAGGTATTCCGCCCTCCTATAATCCGCAGATTGACCCGCAACAGCTACGGGAAGACCAAGAATACGAGGAAGAACGTGCCGATAAACGTCGGCTAGTAAAAGTTGCCGCCATTGTTAGCGCTATCGTTGCAGTGCTAGTGGGGGCAGTGGTGGTAGTTGCAATCAGCATTTCCTCTAAACAGATAGTGCCCAGCGAGCGGGAAAACACGCCCTCGCAAACCGTAACTACCAGTTCTTCCACCCCAGAAAATACCCGCAGCCAGCCCCAGACACAAGAGCCAACTACTAGCGAGCCTGAGCAAACTGAAACCCGCAGCCCCGAGCCAACAGCCACGAAAACTACCTACACCCCGCAACCTACTTCTGAAAAACCAAGCCCATCAGAGAACCCTCCCACCACAACCGAACAGCCTAGCGAGCAGCCTACCCCCGGCGAGAGCACCCCCCAAACAAAGTAAGAGGACGCGCCACCCTACCCAAGTGACTAAACGAAGGGTAAGGGTGAACGCGCCCTAAGGTTTGACGGTTTTACTTAGCGGCTTTACTGGCGCTAACCGCTGCCCCTACAATCCCGGCGGTATTGCGCAGTTCCGCCGGAACAATCGGGGTTTTAATATCCAATAGGGGTAAGAATTTCTCGTGTTTACGCGAGACACCCCCGCCTACTACAAATAAATCGGGACTAAACAGCTTCTCTAGTTCCTGGTAGTACCGGGTTAGGCGTTTCGCCCATTTCTTCCAACCCAAATCATCACGTTTACGCACCGAGGCAGCTGCCCGGCTTTCCGCGTCATGGCCATTAATCTCTACGTGACCGAGTTCAGTATTAGGAACTAACACCCCATCAATAAACAGGGCAGATCCAATCCCGGTTCCCAAGGTAGTGAAAATAGTAACCCCGGGCTGATCTTTGAAAACGCCGTATGCTTGTTCGGCAACCCCGGCAGAATCAGCATCATTTAGAACTGTAACTGTGCGCCCGAAAGCTTTAGAAAACACTTCCGCCGCATCGCAGCCCACCCATTCTTGACCCAGGTTAGCGATAAATGGAACTACCCCTCCTGGAAGGGGAGCCGGGAAACAAACCCCCACCGGCACGTCCTCGGACAAATCAAAATGCTTGAAAACCTCAAACGCGGTTTCGGAAATCGCCTCGGGGGTTGCCGGGTAAGGGGTTTCTATCCGGAAACGCTCGGCGGTAAATTCTCCAGTTTCTAAATCAACCGGGGCTCCTTTGATTCCAGAACCGCCGATATCGATACCAAACGCGATAGCCATTTATTACTCCTTGCTGGGCAGAGTCAGTATTTCTGCGCCGTATTCAGTTACCACAACGGTGTGTTCAAACTGGGCAGTCCGGGAACGATCCTTAGTTACTACTGTCCAGCCATTGTCCCACTGTTCCCATTCGATTGTACCCAAAGTGAGCATCGGTTCGATGGTAAATACCATTCCTGGTTCTAAAACCGTGTTGTAGGAGGGGGCGCAATCGTAGTGGGGGACAATCAGACCGGAATGGAAAGCCTCGCCCACCCCGTGACCGGTAAAGTCCCGCACCACCCCGTAGCTGAACCGTTTCGCGTAAGCCTCAATGACTCTCCCAATGATATTTAGCTCCCGACCCGGCTTTACCGCTTTAATCCCGCGCATCATGGCGTTACGGGTGCGTTCCATCAGTAGCTGGGATTCTTTATCCACCTGACCCACGCTAAACATGGCGCAGGTATCCCCGTGTACCCCGTCCTTGTAGGCGGTAATATCGACGTTCACAATATCTCCAGCTTGGAGCGGTTTATCATCGGGGATTCCATGGCAAATAACTTCATTCACCGAGGTACATAGAGATTTGGGGAAGCCCATATAGTCTAGGCAGGACGGATATGCTCCCTGAGAAATAAGGTATTCGTGGCCGATTCTATCTAGCTCATCCGTGGTTATTCCCGGGCGGATAGCTTTCCCCACGACGACGAGGGCGTCCGCGGCGATTTGTCCCGCAACCCGGATTTTTTCGATAGTTTCGGGAGATTTCGTATCCGAGGCTGTCACCACTTCGGGACCGTCATGGAAGAGATATTCGGGACGCTCGATTGCTTTGGGAACGCTCAATTTGGGGCTGATATTTCCCGGTTGTTGAGTTCCCAGGGGGGCGCGTTCGGCTAGTTGCTGGGGGGAAAATCCTTGATACTCGTTCATATTTCTATCCTAGTCGGAGGTAGGG
>NZ_RPZY01000008.1:0-113415 GCF_008661855.1 Varibaculum sp. | reverse complement strand
GTGCTGTTCGAGGTAGTAGAAGAAGAATCCGTACTGCTTGCGTTATTTCCGGATGAAGTAATGCTGGAAGTATTCATGGGAGCTACCCGGTAACGAATCGCACCGGGCACAGTTACCGTGCGGGTATTTTCCCGAGTCTCCGACACTTGAACCGAGTACTCCCCCGCTTTCCCCTGCACCGATAGCACCGAGCACGCGCGATTCCCAGAGCACCCAAACTAAACCATCTCAGAGCAGCTCCGCTGCCCAAAGTGCAGCTACTCAAAACCGCACTCAACCGGCTCCTACCCGAACCATCATTCAGACTCGGGAAAATACCCGCACGGTAACTGTGCCCGGTCCGATTCGTTACCGGGAAGCTCCCAGGAATACTTCCAGCAATACTTCATCCGGAAATAACGCAAGCAGTACGGATTCTTCTTCTACTACCTCGAACAGCACCGCGCAGCCTACTCAAGAGGGGTCTGGTAGCGTGAGTGGCTCAACTGGCAACGGGACCGCCAGTCAAGTTCAGGGAGTAGAACAACCCAAGGCAGCGCCCTCCGCGCCTGCAGCCGCCAAGACGACCAGCAATCCCAGCGTTGTTAATCGCATGGGTGGACTGGGAACAATCGCCGCGATTGCAGTACTTGGGTTAATCGGCGCAGGTGGCGCCATTGCCCTAACCAGGTCACTAATGAACGGTTAAGTCCACTGGGAACTGGCCTTAACGGCTTCTAACTGGTTAGGTACGGGGCAGGAGATTCCCTCAATCTCCTGCCCCGTATTACTATCTTCATTACCGATTCTATTTTGGGTATTAATCCGGGAAACCATTACAAAGCACCGCTAAAGCACTACAATTCAAGCAGAGCATACCTAGAGAAAAAGAGGCTATTATGCGGTTCTTCCCAGCTAAACGACCAGGACAAAAAGCCATTGATCGCACCATCGATATTTTAGTTACCGGAATGACTTGCGATAAATGCGTAGAACGCGTCACTCGTGCTCTTAGCAATTTGGACAATGTTAAAAGAGTATCGGTGCTATTACGCAGCGACAAACCCAGCCAGGTCACAATCCTCACCGATTACGAAATTGATGATGAGTGCATCCGGGAAACCATTAAAGAAGCCGGTTACAGCGTCGTAGCTATCGAACGCAATCAATAAAGTTAAGGGACAGACCTCAACAGCGGAAACCGCCTTCTATCCCTATTTATCGGCTGTTTTTTTAGTTGCCCGAGCCTTAATAAAGCTAATCACCATCGGCAGCACGGAAATCGCCACGATGGCAATCGCAATCAGCTCCACATTATTGGCAACCAGGGGAATATCTCCCAAAAGCACCCCTGCCACCATGAAAGCCCCAATCCAAAGCGCCGCGCCTATCATGTTCCAGATTAGGAAGGTTCGGAAATGCTGTTTCCCAATCCCGGCAATAATTGGAACAAAGGTGCGCACAAAAGGCACGAAACGCGCCAGAACCAGCGCTACCCCGCCGTAGCGGCGAAAGAAATCCTCAGATTTATGCATATTTTCGGTAGATAAATAGCGGGCATCGTCTTTGAACAGGCGTCTGCCATATTTTCGACCTAACCAATAACCTACGAGATTACCGCTGATAGCCGCGACAAAAAGCACTAGGAAAGTAAGCCATTCCGGAACGGAAGGGATTCGGTTATGCAATATCCCTAAGGCAAAAATCATGGAATCACCAGGCAATACCGGAAATAACACCCCAGATTCGATGAATACGATGAGGGCCACTGCCACCACCATCCAGCCCCCCAGCTGGGCTAAAAGAGTATTTAGCAAAAGATTCGGATCAGTTAGGTAATCGAATATCCCCGCTGTTTGTAGTGCCGCAACCATGCATCCTCCTGAGGCTAAACCTTAACTTCTGTAATTCTAAATGAGTCCTTTAACGCCCTGGTACGCGAGGGGCAGCCTTAGGGGTAAGCTCACATCTAGGTATGCACCGGTTCATTGCATACAATCAAGTCATGAGCGCTTCGGGAGAGATTGTCAAGACCCAGCTGACCCAGCACATCACCCGAGTAGTTGATACAAAAAACTCCCGCTTGCGACGCGTAGACGACCTAGCCCGTGCCGGTCTGTACCTAACAGCAATTATCATGGTGGTATTGCTGGCAATCTATGCCCATGCCACTACCCAAGCCGTTGCGCAAGACCTGACCAAAGTATTCGTGAACACCACCTTAGCGCAGGTTTTACTGTTGCCTTTATCGATGCTGCAGAACCTATTTATCCTGGCAACACCGGTAGCGCTGCTGATTATGCTGGCTTTTAAAGCCCAGTGGTTACGTACTTTCCAGGCCGCTTTTACCGGTATTATCGGGGCGATAGTAGCCAGCGCTTTCACCGCCCTTATCTCCGCCCTCCCCTACGTGCTTTCCAACGCCCTAAAAGTGTGGGTGGTAGGCGGCTCAATCGTCGCGATTTCTATCCCCTCTACCGCTGTGGTCGCCATGATGAGCATGGCGGGGGAACGTCGCCGCGACCAACTGGTGCGTATCCTATGGATAATAACCTGGGCAATCCTGGTTTTGGCAGTGCTGCAAGGACGGATGACTCTACCCTCGGCACTAATCACGGTGCTGCTGGGCACCTTCACCGGTTGCCTAGGACGCTACCTCTGGGGAGTTAGTAATCACCGCCCTACTGGACCTTCTTTGATTCGGGCATTAACCGAAGTTGGGATAACTCCGTGCCGTATTCTTCGCCTAGACACCCCCACTGAGGGGGATTTATTACAGGTAGAGGATATAGCTTTCTCTACCGAACCAGGGTTCTTAACTCCTACAGGCATTATGCAAAGGGAGCAGCTTTGCCTTGATCCGGTTTTAGAACTGAGCACCTTTGCTGGCGGTGATTTGAAAACTCATGGGGAGGCTAGCGAATCTGGAGAAAGAGTTTACTGCGTAATCTCTGATACCTCTCACCGCTACCGCATGATTGCTACCGACGGAGACTCTCGGCTTATAACCTGGATTACCGGAATCTGGAATAATCTACGTTTGCGTTCTTTCTCCAAATCTACAGCTGCCACCGTGCGGCAAAACGGGGAATACACGGCCCTAATGGGGGCAATGACCACTCGCGCTCAAATCAAAACCCGCCCTTACCACGGCCTGGCGCACTGCGGTAGCACCATGCTGAACATTTTCGAGGACGATATTGCGCTCACCCCTTTTAGCGCCCTCACCGAGTCAGATATTTCAGATTCTCAACTGCGAGCAGCCTGGCAACAGCTAGTATCTGCCCATCAAGGTGGGTTAGCTCACCGTAATATTAATTCCTCCAATCTGTGTTTAGGAGCCGATGGAGCTATATATTTCCTTAACTGGTCACAGGGAGAAGTTGCGGCTTCCAGGATGTCAATCCTGATTGACCAGGTACAGCTGCTAGTTATAACCAGCCTCGGGCTGGGAAAGGATCGGGCAGTTAGTGCCATGAAAGCAGTCCTTCCTACTTCCCAGATTCAAGCAATGGTCCCGGTTTTGCAAACCTTGGCGCTACCGCAATCAACTAGAGCTAAACTACGTAAAACTGCGCTGCTCGCTACCCTCCGCCAAGAACTATTGAGCAGCACCCGGACTAATCCCAGCGAGGTTCAGCCTGCCCAACTGCGCCGATTCTCTTATTCCTCGCTAATATTTGCCTCCCTTGGCGTGGTTGCGGTGCTGGTGGTGCTAGGTTCTTTGAACTTTAAGGAAATCTATACCACCATCGCTGCCGCCAATACTTGGTGGATTATAGCCGGGGCATTTTTCTCTATTGCGATGAGCAGCGGACAAACTCTTTCTTTACAGGCAGTAACTCCCAGTCGTCTGGGTTACGGCGAACTATTTTTACTGCAAATTGCCGGCTCCTTCACCTCTTTAGTAGTACCCGCCGGAGTCGGAGTTGGCGCGTTGAACCTGCGCTATTTAACTAAGAAGAATATGAGCAATGCTCTCGCCTTAGCGACCGTTTCCTTGATGCAACTGTTCCAGTTTGTATGTACCGTAGTGCTGCTTGTGATAATGGTCATGTTTACCGGAAAATCCATGAATGTTAAGCTGCCTTCTTCCACGATGGTGGTCACTGTGGTAGTGATTGTGGCGGTATTGGTGGGTGGGTTAGCTATTCCCAAAGTTCGCGGGTGGATTTGGACAAAAGTTAAACCCACTTTTCACCAGGTGTGGCCGCGCATAATCTGGATTACTTCCAGCCCAAAGAGAATGTTGCTAACCACGATCGGGGCTTTGCTGCAAACCGGTTTGCAAGTTAGTGCCTTTTACTGCGCGGTTGCTGCTTTCGGCTATCATCTTCCCATCTCGACTATCACCGTGACTTTCCTGGTATCCAATACTTTAGGTTCACTGATTCCCACTCCCGGTGGTTTAGGGCCTGTTGAAGCCGCATTAACTGCCGGTTTGCAGGTGGCAGGAGTTCCTGGCGCGACTGCGCTCTCGGGTGCACTACTTTATCGCCTCCTCACTTTTTGGCTTCGCGCCCCCCTAGGTTGGATTGCCACCCGCTACCTGCAACGGCGTGACGTTATATAAGAAAATAGCTTAAGCTAGGTATTCTTGAGGCTAAATATGAAGAGAGGAAACAGGTAAATGAGTGAACACCCCAAGTTAGGGCGCGAAAAGAAAAAACCAGCGTTAATCGCCCTCCTAGTGTTATTAGCATTGGCATTCTTAGTGCTGGTGTTTTCTATCGCCTACTATATGGGTTCCGCCAAGAACAATACGACCGCGCAAGAGTCCTCATCAGCCCCTAAAACAAGTGCCTCGACTTCCCAAGATGCCAGCGAACTTCCGCAAGGAGTCAATCAAATCACTGACGAACAGGGTAAAAAACTCATTAAGTCCTTTTACCGCTCGAATCCAAAGGATCCCCGGGCAATTGGTAACCCTAAAGCTCCGGTAACTATGGTTCAGTTTTCGGACTTTTCCTGCCCCTTGTGCTATCAATACGAATCTACAGTATTTAAGCAGTTAAAACCTTATATTGATAACGGTACTTTGCGGATTGAGTTTAATAACCTCTCGATTTTCGCTGCCCAATACCATTCCGATCTGGCAGCAACCGGAGCTATCGCTGCCTCCAAGCAAGGGAAATTTTGGCAGTTCCTAGAACAGGCAACCCAGCTGGCGACCAAGCAGGGCGGGGGACATATCAGCTGGGACGACCAGCTGGTAACCCAACTTGCCAAATCCAGTGGGGTTAGCGACCTTACGCAATTTAACAAGGATTTAAAGTCTGCGGATACTCGAAAAATAGTGGAGGACGAAAGTACGCACGCCCGCTCGGTCGGTATCAACGGTACGCCGGCATTTTTCATCAACGACTATTTTATTAGTGGCTCCCTACCGGCAGATACTTTCATTAAAACTATTGAAATCGCAGCTAAACAAGAAAACAACAAGTAATGTCTATTAACTTCACTATTGCCTATCTTGGAGGTTTAGTCACTTTTTTGGCTCCCTGTGGGGCGTTTTTATTACCGGCTTTTTTTGCGTGTGCCTTTGAAGACCGCTCTCGGCTATTGCAAAGAATCTCGGTCTTTTTCTTGGGGTTAATAGTTGCTTTGGTACCTTTGGGCTTTGCAGCCGGGGGATTGGGGGGCTGGCTACTAGCCCATTCTCACCTGGTAACTTTAATAGTCGGGGTAGTTATCCTAGCTTTAGGTATTACCCAGGTTTTAGCCCTTCCCCTACCAAAACTCCCTCTACCTAAGGCTTTAGGGGGAACTACCAAAGCTAGTGTGGCCGGGGTTTTCTTATTCGGCATTTCCTACGGGTTGGCTGGTTCTGGTTGTACCGGTCCAATCCTAGGGGCGGTACTTTCTAGTGCAACCCTAACTGGTTCTAGTTTCCGAGGGGGAGCGTTAATGTTTTGCTATGCGGCAGGAATGCTAACGCCAGTGGCACTGTTATCTCTTATTTGGGGATCGCTAACAGCTAGCCAACGCCGTTTCTTCCACCCGCGTCCTTTGAGGTTATTTGGACGGGAAACTACCTGGGGTTCTGTTATCTCAGGTGCAGTATTCATACTGGTAGGAGTATTACTACTGGTTACTGGGGGTACGAATAACCATTCTTTACTGGACGCCGGTCAGCAAATCTCCTTAGAGACCCGTATTAGTCAGGCGGTCAGTTCGCTTCCCGATTTTCTCCTGCCACTACTGCTGGTAGTAACGGTTGCCTTTATTGGGGTTCTAATTTGGTATTTACGCAGTCAGCGCTCAAATGACAGCCAAAACGCTACTCAGGCGACATCAGATAAATAGTTTTTATTTTACATTTATGCTTTTTTAACTTTGGTTTTGGTGGCAACGCTGCTTCGTGCAAAAATGGCAATTAACCTAGTAAAAAGGAGACGCGCATGGGTACGCAAAAGAAAGGAACGCATCTAGATCTTTGGCAGGATTCCTACGCTGCGCGAGCTCACAATCTGCGTGAATCTGAAATTCGTGCCCTTTTCTCGGTGGTTTCCCGCCCCGAAGTTGTCTCCTTAGCGGGTGGGATGCCTAATATCCATGATTTACCACTCGCCGAGCTGGCTGAAGGCGCTAAGGAACTGGTGTTAAATCACGGTGAACAGGCAATGCAATATGGCAGCGGGCAGGGTTGGGCTCCGCTGCGAGAATCTATTACCGAGGTGATGTCCGCCGAGGGAATTAACGCCAATCCTGACAATGTAGTAATCACCACTGGCTCTCAACAGGCATTAGACCTGGTCACGCAGCTTTTTATTGAGCCTGGCGACGTTATTCTTGCCGAGTCACCCTCATATGTGGGCGCTTTGGGCGTGTTCAACGCCTACCAAGCCGATGTGCGTCATGTTGGGCTCGATGACCAGGGTTTAATACCGGAAGAGTTTGCTTCAGCCGTTGAGCAGGCACGCGGTGAGGGAAAGCGAATTAAGTATCTTTACACTATCCCGAATTTTCACAACCCCGCTGGAGTGTCAATGTCCATTCCAAGGCGAAAAGAACTAGTAGAGCTGTGTCGGAAATACGGGGTCTTAATCCTGGAGGATAATCCCTACGGTTTGCTAGGTTTTGAAGGGCAAACTATGAGTCCCCTGGTAGAACTGGCACCTGACCTCGTAGTTTATCTTGGTTCGTTTTCTAAGATATTTGCTCCTGGTTTTAGAATCGGTTGGGCATATGCTCCACCAGCGGTTCGTGACAAGCTGATAGTAGCGTCCGAGTCAGCAATTCTTTCTCCCTCGATGGTTGGGCAAATGGCTATTCATGCCTATCTGCGTGATTATGATTGGCGCGGGCAAATCGACTCTTACCGACAAATGTATCGGGGACGCCGGGACGCTATGTTAGATGCCCTGGCTACCTATCTACCAGAATGCACCTGGACGGTACCTGAGGGAGGTTTCTACACTTGGCTGACTTTACCTTCAGGAATGGATTCAAAAGCTATGCTCAGCCGGGCGGTTACCGAGTTAGTTGCCTACACTCCGGGAACTGCATTTTATGCCGATAATCAAGGGCACGAAAACTTAAGACTTTCGTTTTGTTATCCGCCTGCTGATGAGATTCGTGAGGGCGTACGTCGCCTTGCCAAAGTAGTGGAACGTGAAATTGAGCTTCTAAAGTTATTTGGTTCGCAAGAAAGGCACTAATATGACTGAGGTTAATGGCTTAAAGGTTGCGATTATTACCGGTGGTCAGCTGCAAGAGCGAGAAGTGTCCTTACGCTCGGCAAACAGGGTCGCAACCCAGTTACGGCAATATGCCCATACGGTTAAGACCTTAGAATTAGACCATAATCTTTTAGATTACTTGCGTGAGTTCCATCCCGATGTGGCATGGCCAGTTATTCACGGACGTGAGGGCGAGGATGGCTCCTTGCAAGACCTCCTGGAGCTAGGGGGCATTCCTTATGTTGGTTCCGGTCCGAAGGGATGCAGAATTTCTTTATCAAAACCGGTTGCTAAGTCGGTCGTAGAAAAGAATGGGCTACCTACGCCCCGCTCGGTCGCCCTCCCCCAAATACTATTTCGGCAGGTGGGAGCAACTACGCTACTTGCAGAAGTTTCGACTAGGCTAGGTTTTCCTTTAATGGTTAAGCCTTCTCGAGGCGGTTCCGCTATGGGGATAACCTATGTCGAGGACGAAGATGGGCTTAGAACCGCCATGGTTAATGCTTTTGCTTACGATGATGAAGTTCTGATTGAACAGTTCGTTTCCGGGCGAGAAGTCTCAGTTTCTATCGTTGAAGAATCGGGTAAATCCCGCGCCCTACCCTCGGTAGAGATTCGCACTGACGCTGGTCGTTATGATTTTGACGCTCGCTATTTAACCGGACGTACCGAGTTTTTTGCTCCCGCTCCGCTTGAAGAAGAGCTTGATGAGCGGGTGCGTGCGCTGGCTTTACAGTGCCACCGAGTCCTTGAATTAGAAGGTTTTTCGCGGATTGACCTGATTGTCGATAATGACAATAACCCCTGGTTTATTGATGCGAACGCAGTGCCGGGTATGACTGATACCTCGCTTTGGCCACTGGCAGCGGAAGCAGATCTTGGATTTGGCAAACTAATTGATGCCGTAACTCGGGACGGTGCAGCCAGGGGCATACGTTGCTAAGAGCCATCACTACCGCTAACAGGTTCTACAATCGCTGATTTTCGCAATAGTTTACCCCTCCCTGAGGAGTTTTCTCTTAGACGATAGGACTATTACTTACGGAGATGTTTTAGCAATTGGGTAATCCGTTCTAAATCGTCTTCATCTGCATATTCAATTACCAACTTGCTGGTTTTTTTACCCGGCTTAATAAGTACCCGGGTATCGAAGATATCTCTCCAAAGACGTTGGACGTTTTCCTGTCTCTCAGAAAGCTCCACTTGAGTGCGTCTAGCACCCGTGCTAGTGCGTTTCGCACCAGCACGCACATTTCCGAGCGCTACGATTTCTTCTGTGGACCGCACCGATAAACCTTCCGCGATAATCCTTTCAGCAAGATACTCTTGTTCGGCAGGGTCACTTATCGCTAATAATGCCCTGGCGTGACCAGCGGAAATTACTCCTGCCGCCACCTTGGGTTGTACGCTAGCAGGTAGTCGCAGTAATCGCAGCGCATTAGTAATTGCTGGACGCGACTTTGATACGCGCTGAGACAGTTCCTGCTGAGTACATCCGAAGTCTTCCATCAACTGCTGGTAAGCAGCCGCTTCTTCTAGTGGGTTTAGCTGCACGCGATGCAGGTTCTCAATCAGGGCATCCAGGAGCATCTTGTTGTCGGAAGTTTCCCGAACTATAGCCGGAACTTCTTTTATTTTTGCAAGCTTAGAGGCTCTTAAACGCCGCTCACCCATAATTAATTCATAGGCATCTTTATTTACCGGATCTTTTCTAACAACTATCGGCTGCAGCAGTCCGACTTCTTTAATAGAAGCCGATAATTCTGCAATTTCGTCATCGTCAAAAGTTTGCCTCGGTTGCGCACGATTGGGATTAATGGCTTCGACTGCCAGCATTTCTAACCTTGCTCCGGGTACCGGAACTAATGATGTTTCACGTGAAACATCTTGAGTAGAATTTAAGCAGTCGCCATCACTCTGTTTTTTAGCGTTGTCAGAAGTGACCGGCGCTACGCTAGACTTACCCTTTTGTGCAGAGCCCTTGGAGCTAGAAGCTCGCGATGTTTCACGTGAAACATTTTTACGAGGTTCAAGAAGTTCTCGTACGGAACCACCTTTAGGAGAACTAGCGTGCCCCCCGAAAAAAATATCAGCCGGTCTAGAGGCAGTGTCTAAACTATGCTGTTCAGCCTGATTAACAACAGGGTCGGTTGGGATTAACGCAGATAAACCACGCCCTAAATGTTTTTTTCGTGCCATTATGATTTCACCTCACGACTAATTAATTCATACGCGGCATCTAAGTAACATTTTGCACCCTTGGAACCTGGTTCATAGGTCAAAATCGATTCCTCATGGGAAGGAGCCTCTGCTAAAGCTACATTACGAGGAATTATCGTTTTCATTACAATATCTCCGTAATAGGCACGAACTTCTTCTAACACGCCTTTCCCCAACAATGTATTAGTGGTTACCATCGTAGGTAAAATTGCAGTAAAGCGCAGCTTTGGATTTAGCCGAATAACCAGCATATCAATAGTTTTGGTAAGTTGCGTAAGACCTTCTAATGCCAAATACTCAGCTTGGAGGGGAACCAAAACCTCATGAGCGGCCACAAGAGAATTAACCGTCATAATCCCCAGGGAAGGAGGAGAATCAATAAAGATGTAATCAAAATACTCTCCGCTGCTAAGCAAAGCATTTACTGCCTCGGAGAGGACTTGTTGAAGATTAGTTCTCGCATTTAGCTCAAGTTCAATACCAGCCATATCCATTGATGCGGGAACAACCCACAGACCGGGGATTTTCTGATTCTCTACCATTGCTTCCCGTAAGGGTACGCCCTCGGTCATAACCTCATACAGTGAAGCCTGATCATCTGAAAGATTTCTAAAACCCAGCGTAGAAGAGGCATTACCTTGTTGATCGGCATCAATAACCAAAACCCTTAGTCCGCCCAAGGCGATAGCTGCCGCTAGATTAACAACCGTTGTAGTTTTGCCAACCCCACCTTTTTGATTAGCCACCGCAATTACTCGAGTAGCTTGTGGGGCAGGTAGCTTTTCCACTGTTTGCCTATTTGCTTCCCGCTGTCCCGTAACAACGCCCGATGAAAGACTCTCTTGACCGCTTATAGCTTGCTCAACCATCTCGGCATCAGCCAAACGATGTTTACTCATTATGCCTCCAATATAAAAGCGGTATTTTAAAAATTGCGGAGTCTAGGCGCGTTTAGTTGCCATAATGATTCGCGTAACGGAACCATCCATTAAAGACGATACCTGTTCAATATGAGCAGCCTCTAGTTTAGCTTGAACCAGTGCCTCGCGCGCATTAGCTAGCTCTTCAGGAGCGCGTTCACCTTTAATGGCAAGCATTATCCCACCCGGAGCAACCAATTTGCCCGAAATCCGTACCAGTTTATTTAAGTTGGCAACCGCGCGGGAAGTAACTGCGGAAAACTGCTGATCAGCTGGTAGGTCTTGACTACGAGAACGCAAAACTTCCACGTTTTGCAAATCCAGTTCCTCTTTTACCTCTTCTAACCACTCTGCGCGTCTACCAAGGGGTTCAATAAGATAAAACTGCAAGTCTGGACGCATAATTGCCAAAACTATTCCCGGTAAGCCTGCACCCGAACCTACATCGGCAACCGTGGCATTTTTCCCAATCGGCAAAAACTTCTCAGCTGCACCGCAGTTTAAAAGATGTCGTGACCAAAGCCGAGGAAGTTCGCGCGGACCTAGTAGACCGCGTAACTGACCCTGCTCGATGAGCATCTGCGAATAGCGAAGCATTAAGGGAAAAGAAGTACCGAAAAAATCGGCAACAGCTTGTCCCGGTTGCTCAACCAGGGGAAGCGTTTCTAATGCCATGACTTAAATCTGTTAAAGCAGGAACTCACCACATCAATCTAGTGCAGCAGGGCGCTATTCAGCTTCCTGCGGACCGGAAGCATCAGGATAGATTACTACTGCCCGGTTGGGAGCCTGCCCTTGCGAGCCTGAATACACGCCCTCTTCAGCAGCAACATCATGACAAACTTTACGTTCAAACGGATTCATCGGCTCCAGGCGAACCGGCTCCCCGCTGGTCTTTGCTTTCGTAATTGCCTCTTCTGCAATCGCCCGCAATTCTTGTTTACGTGTCTGGCGAAAGCCGGCAATATCTAGCATCAAACGTGAATGTTCCCCAGTCTTTTGAGAAACTGCCAATCGGGTTAAATCCTGGAGAGCCTCCAAAACTTCGCCCTCATTTCCCACTAGTCGCTGTAAATCTCCCAAATCCTGGGCATCAGCCACGATATCTACGCTGGCGCGGTCATGCTCAACATCAATTTCTAAATCGCCGCCCAAATCAGCGATATCAAGCAGCTCTTCTAAATAGTCGGCCGCAATATCGCCCTCTTCTTCTAGAGCTGCTACCCGTTCTGATGACTGTTCTTCGCTCATGTCACAAATCCTCCATGCCTATTAGCATCGATACTATCGGTTATGGTTACCTTTTTTACCTGCGTTATTATTTCGCCGTGCCTGTCGGCGTTTCGCTTTTTCTTCCTCACTAAGCTGACCGGCAGCCCGTCGCCGTTTAGCCTGCGCATCACGCTGCGCCCTCGTTAGCCTCTTGGGTTGTGCTTGCGCATTCCTAACCCCTGGTTGCATTCCAGCTTGCTGGCGAGCCTGCTTTTGCAAAGCCGCCATCATCTTTGATTGTTTAACTGGTTTCTTTGGCTTTTCTTCTAGCTCAAGATCTTGAGCCTTCTTGTGTAAATGGTCTTGGGTTTCTTTATGGAGGGCGAGTCCTTCACGTAATTTCTCGCCGTTTTCTATCCCGCTAAAGGGGTCATCTTCACCCTTGCGGGTGGCTTTTACCTCCAGACGCAGGGCTTTAGCCACGTCCTCGCCACTGAGTCCCAAATCCATTAGCTTTTGGTTGTATTCCGCTAAAGTCTCTTCTTTGAAGCTATCGTATTTGACCTGATGCCTGCGCATTTGCGCATCGTGAGCCGTTGATCCGGGGGTGGGCAGATAATACATTACAAAAATCTGCTGAATAAAGCTGACCACCATCGTAACTACCAGGTAGACCAACACCCCAATCTGGACGATAAAACCGAACCAAGCAGTCATCAAGGGCATCAAATACACCATCATTTTCATCATCCGCATTTGTTGCGCATTTGAGGTGTTCATATTGTGCTTCATATTGATGAACTGCTGGAAGAACATTAATCCTGCGTAAAGCAAAACGGATACAATAATCAGGATTTTAGTAGTCGTTGGGTTAGAAGCAGTATTAGTAAAAGTATCTGATAAATAAACCCCAAAAACAGTGGATTTATCCATCTCGGCAGCAAGAGTAGAATCAAAACCCCCAATATGCGCCCCTGGTTGGGATGCAATTAGGGGCATTTGCCAAAGCACCCGATACAGGGCGGCCAAAATCGGCAACTGAATAAGCAGAGGGAAACAAGATGCCATCGGATTAACGCCGTATTGCTTGTAAAGATTCATGGTTTCCTGGCTCATCTGCTGCTTAGAAACCTGGTCGTTACGACCTTTGTATTTTTCTTGAATCTTCTTTATTTCCGGTTGGATAGCACTCATGCCCCGCGTGGACTTAATCTGTTTAATAAACAGCGGGATAATCAAAAGTCTTACAAAAATAGTGAGCACCACAATTGACAAAACCCAGGTAATTCCCGGTCCTTCCGGCAGACCTAGCGTAGTTAGTCCTCGGTGGATACCAACTAATACCCAGGCGGTAACCCATTTAAATGGAAATAAAACTGTGTCATACCACCCGCCCGAGGTGGGTTCGGTAGATGCCGCTAGCAGCTGTGCACTTAGCATCATGGATTTGCTCCTTTACTATTTTCCCCTGCTTATTTGGAGTCCACTATCGATTTTTGCCCAATGAGCTTGAAGTTCGCTTAAAGACATTTGATGATAGGGAGCGCTCTTCCATTCTCCCTTTTGGGGAGGATAATCCACCCCTCCGTTAGATAGCGGATTACACCGAATAAGTCTCCACGCTGACAGCAGACTTCCTTTGAAAGCGCCGTGAATGTTAATTGCGGAAAGCGCATAGGTACTGCAAGTGGGATAGTACTTGCAGCGAGGAGGGAAAAGGGGCGAAAGGCGGCGTCGATAAAGGTTTATCGCCGCAATGATTGCCCTTTTCGCAAGTTTTCCACTCACTGCTTACCTTTCGCCTGCGCCCTAGCCAATGCCTGCTCTACCGCGCTAGTGAGCTGACGAAAAGAGGCGGTCTTAGCTTTTTCCCGGGCGCGAATCACCGTGACAGTACCTTCCCCAAAATTTTGCAGACGCATAGCGCAAACCGCCCGAAGTCGCCTTTTAACCAGGTTACGATCAACTGCTCGAGGTAAAGACTTTTTCGATACCACAAAACCGACTAGGGGATTACCTTCACCTGATGGTGCAGGTAAATGATGTACCAGCACAGTCTTGTTACCCGCGCTGTATCCGCGTCGAAAGACTTTAGAGAAATCGGCTGACTTTTTCAGGCGATTTGCCCGCGGCAACATGCCCTAAGCCGTAAGTTCCTTGCGCCCTTTACGACGACGACTAGCGATAATAGCGCGCCCTGCACGGGTACTCATACGCGCCCGAAAACCATGTTTTTTGGCTCGGCGACGGTTATTCGGCTGAAAAGTCCGCTTTGTCACTGTAGTTCTCCTGAGTGTTATTTATTTACCGAAAATGATTCCGATATTTTATTTTCCAGTTTCATTTCACCTGGATTAGACAACATATGCAAGCCTACGCATAGCGCTTTGCCAGGTCAAATAGTTATTCAGTGGTTATAACCACTAATTTCTAATCACAGGTTTGCAAAGCTGTGGAACTTGAAAAAACTACAAAGATGTAAGATCTTAATTTTCTATTATTGCCAAGTTTCAAATTTTTGCAGTTTATGCACGCAGGAAGCTATTTTCATCGTTAAACTACAACCACGTAAGTTATCCACAATATTTTCCCCAGATTGGGGATAACCTAGTTTTTGCCCTACAATCATCAATAACCCCACAGTTGGGGATTCCTCACTGCTTTTATTAGGAATTTTGGAGAAATCAATGTCCAGTTCGCTACAGACACTCTGGCAAGATGCGATAAGACAACTAAAAGAAAATCCACAAGTCGGGCAAGCAGACTTGGCGTTCCTAAGAATGTCTACCCCTTTGACCACTTACGAAAACACCATCGTAATCGCGACCCCTAATGAATACTCGAAGTCCGTCCTCGAAAACCGACTGGGTTCTTTTTTACGGAAGGCTCTGTCTACCAGCACTTCCCGTGAAGTTATCTTGGCAATCTCTGTAGATCCTTCCCTAGATCAAGGAGAAACTGTTAGCCCTAATAATGAACAAGAAATCGCTCCTGCCCCGCAAAATTTCGAAACCACTGCACAAGAAAAAATTCCGCCCGCTAAACCTAAAAAACCTTTTGAAAGTCGCCTGAACTCGAAATATACCTTCGAATCATTCGTAATCGGTGGTTCAAATCGTTTTGCCCACGCTGCAGCTATCGCAGTTGCCGAAGCCCCCGCTAAAGCCTATAACCCGCTTTTTGTCTATGGCGGATCAGGTCTAGGCAAAACCCACCTACTACATGCAATCGGAAACTACGCTCTAAACCTCTATCCTCATATCAAGGTGCGTTACGTTAATTCCGAAGAGTTCACTAACGATTTCATTAATTCAGTTTCCGAGGGTAAAGCCCACGAGTTTCAACGCCGTTACCGCAATATCGATATTCTAATGATTGACGATATTCAGTTCTTGCAGGGTAAAGAACAAACCATTGAAGAGTTTTTCCATACTTTCAACTCGCTCCATAATGACAATAAGCAGGTAGTTATTACCTCCGATGTTCCTCCCAAAAAACTTGAAGGATTTGAAGAACGCCTGCGTTCTCGCTTCGAGTGGGGACTTTTAACCGATGTCCAGCCTCCTGACTTAGAAACTAGAATCGCTATTTTGCGTAATAAAATTCGTCAAGAGGAGGTGGAGGCACCCTCGGAGGTATTGGCCTATATAGCCTCCCGTTTTACTATCAATATTCGTGAGCTTGAGGGAGCTTTACTGCGGGTTAGTGCTTTCGCCTCTTTAACAAAGCAACCTTTAAGCTTGCAGCTTGCGGAAATGGTATTAAAAGATATTGTTTCTGACCCTAATGATCAAGAGATTACCCCCGCCCTAATCAAGGCACAAACCGCTGGATATTTTGAAACCACCGTTAATGATTTATGTTCGCCCTCACGTTCGCGTTCGCTTACCGAGGCTCGTCAAATCGCAATGTATCTTTGCCGAGAACTAACCGAACTGTCGCTTCCTCAAATCGGAAAAGAGTTTGGAGGACGCGATCACACTACGGTTATGCATGCAAATAAGAAAATCACCCAGATGATGAAATCTAAGCCCCAGATTTTTGATCACGTTAATGAGCTGACAAATCAGATACGGCAAGCAGCACGACATTCTAAGTGATTTATCTAATAAAACAGCTCTATATCCTAGTATTTATAAAGAAGACATAAGAATTATTTTAAGTTAATTTTAGATTCCTGCTACCAGCGAAACTACAAAAATGTAGTTCTCATGAACACAGGTTAAACCGTGTTTCTCCACAGCTGTTAATAACCCTGTGTATATCTGGGGATTGCAAGTGACAAATTGTGTATATTTTTCGGCGAAACTGCTTTCCAGACCGAATAATCCTCAACTAATCCCCAGACATCCCCACAAACATTCACAGCAATAAACATAAATTAACCTGGGATTTTATCCTTCAATCCCACCAATGCTAGGTAGTGATGATAACGATAAACAATAAAAAATCTATGTATAAACAACCCGCCAAAATTTAAGTGCTGCCCAAAACAGAAAACTATTTATTACTGAAAAATCAGCACTGAATCGCTATCTTGCTAAGCTAACCTGTACCTATGACGGATAAGTATTCATCGCGTGGCTCTAAATTTAGCGGACAGGACTTTCCTAGCCGCAGACAACGCCGCAAACATGAAAAAGAGCAGTTACAAGCCAGAGCACAAGCAAACGCTCAGCGAACCGCTGCACCCTTGAACCCTGCTAAATATGCCCGAGACGTAAAACCTCTAAAATCGTCCTCAAAAGTCAGTAGCTCAAACGGCTCAAAAAATCGACAAGGTATGTCCCCCTCAAAACTAGAACCAGCAGGAAAACCCAAAAAAATAGCTGTCAGTACAAAACCTGCTAACAGTCAGCATTCTAAAAACCTGAAAAAATCATCAAACCCAGCAAAGGCTCAAAATCAAGACACGAGCAAGCCAAGAAAGAAAGCCAGCAAAAATAACCGTCCCCCTAAACGCAGTCGCGTCCTAACTTGGACGAAACGAATCATTGGGATACTTACCGGGTTAGTTTTAGTGGCAATTATCGCCGGATGTATAACTTTCTTAATTGCCTATTATCGCCTGGAAATACCAGAGGCTCAAAAGTTTGCTCACGCCCAGGTAACTACGGTTTATTGGGGTAACACTGATAAAATGATGGGAAAGTTTGCCGAACGAAATCGCACCATCGTTGATACCAAGACTTTTAAAAACTCCTATATTCAAGATGCGGTAGTAGCCAGCGAAGACCGTACTTTCTACGAAAACAGCGGGATTGATATTAAGGGGATAGTCCGTGCCTTTTGGAATAACGTCAGAGGACGACCTACACAGGGAGCTTCCACCCTTACGCAACAATATGTAGAAAACTATTACACCGGAAAAAATGTTGGTTATACCGGGAAATTTAAAGAAACAATTTTAGCTTTGAAGATAAATCGGCAGGTTTCTAAAGAAAAAATCCTCAATGACTACCTAAATACAATCTATTTTGGACGCGGTGCATACGGGATTGAAGCTGCTGCAAACGCTTATTTCGGTAAGGACGCCAAGGATTTAGACCTATCAGAGTCGGCAATGTTGGCGGGAATAATTCCAGCCCCGAACTCATGGGATCCACTTGTCAATCCTGACAAGGCAAAACAACGTTGGCAACGGGTATTAAACCTAATGGCTGCCGATAACATGATTAAGGAAGAAGAAAAGGCTAGCGCCACTTTTCCCAAAGTAATAGAGAAGAAACCACAGGCCACCTACTTTAAAGGAACTACCGGTTACCTGTTACAGCACGTACGACAAGAATTAGTCAAACAAATTGGCTATACCGAGGACGAAATAGATCGCGCTGGAATCAAAATTTATACCACCATTGATCCTAAAAAACAGAAAATGCTAGAAGATGCTATCGGGGCTCTTCCAGATAAACGACCAGAGGGATTGCGGGTGGCCGCCAGTTCTGTAGACACTGCAACTGGCGCGATTTTAGCTGAATATGGCGGTTCTGACTATCAAAAAGTTCAGCGAAATGCCGTTACCCAGGATGTGGCGCAAGCCGGATCAACATTTAAACCCTTCGCCCTATTAGCCGCCCTAGAAAAAGGGCACAAGTTAAGCGAACAACTTGATGGTTCTGGACCGATGAAAGTCAATGATGCTTGGGTCGGTAACTATGGCGGTGCCTCCTATGGAAAAGTAGATTTGATAAGGGCAACTAAGCTTTCAATAAATACCGCTTATGTCAGACTCAATAGTGAGATTGGGATGGAAGCAACCAGGCAGGTAGCAATTTCTGCCGGATATTCGAAAGACACCGTAGGGCTGGATAAAAACTCTATCGTGGGGGTTTTGGGAACAAGTTCTCCACACAATTATGAGATTGCCGAGGCATACACTACTTTCGCTACCGGAGGGGTGCGCAGACCTGCGCACATAATTGCCAAAATTACTGATTCAGCTGGCAATATCCTCTATGAAGCTGAAACTCAAGGCACCAGACAATTTGAAGAAGAAAACATCTCTGAGCTAACCAAGGCCTTAGCGGCAGTAACCGAAAGCGGTGGAACAGGTGCTACTGCCGGAAAACTAGGACGACCGGTAGCTGCAAAAACTGGTTCTTCAAATGATAACCGTTCGGCACAATTTGTGGGGTATGTTCCGCAAATGGTCACTGCGGTCTCTATGTATCAGGTGGGTAAGGACGGTTCCGAACAATCGATTACCCCATTCGGGGGAGTCAGAGAAGTAACCGGGGGAACCTGGCCAGCAAAAATATGGTTGGCATATATGAAAGATGCTGTAAAAGATTTACCTGAGCAACCACTATTTTCTGTTGAAAACGGAAAACAAAAAGTTAAACCCAGACCTAAAAAAACTCCCTATCAGACAGCAGAAGTTCCCTCTCCTCCGCCACCGCAAACTATAGAAACGCCACTCAAAGTGCCCTCTAGTAGCGTGAGCGAAAATCCGCCTGCGCCCTCTGAAGAACCAAGCACGAGTCCTAGCCCATAGAGAGCTGGAAAGAAAATAGCTAGGACATATAAAAGCTACCTACCTAATAGAGCGCGGTAGTGGCGAAAAAGAGCATTTACTAACAAAGTTAAGAAATAGCTAGAAAAACTGCCTTAACTTCGTTATTCTGTAACGTGACTTTCGGGTCAAATGCATATGCCCTCCTGCCGCGGAAGGACCGTGGCCGTTAGACCAAAGGAGGTGGGTTAAGATGCGCAAATACGAGATGATGGTGATCCTGAATCCCGAAATCGACGAACGCACAGTAGCCCCGGCGTTAGAAAAGCTACTAAACGTAGTTTCTACAAACGGGGGAAGTGTGGATTCGACCGATATTTGGGGCAAACGTCGCCTTGCATATCAGATTGAAAAGCATTCCGAAGGGATTTATGCGGTTATTGATATGACCACTACCCCGCAGATTGCTGAAGAGCTAACCAGGCAGCTATCGCTAAACGAATCAGTTTTACGTACCAAGCTGCTGCGGCGGGATTAATTTTCGCGGAGAGGAACGAAAATGGCTGGAGAAACCCAGATAACGGTTGTTGGTAATCTGACTGCCGATCCGGAACTGCGCTACACTGCGCAGTCGGTTCCAGTGGCCTCATTTACCGTGGCCTCCACTCCCAGAACCTATAATCGCGCGTCCGGACAGTGGGAAGATGGTACCGCCATGTTTCTGCGTTGTTCCGCTTGGCGGGAAATGGCTGAAAATATCGCTGAATCTTTAACTAAAGGTATGCGGGTGATGGTTCACGGTCGCCTGCAACAACGCAATTGGGAACGTGATGGACAAAATCGTTCCTCAATAGAGATTCAAGTTGATGAAATCGGTCCGTCTTTACGCTACGCGCAAGCTCAAGTTACCCGGATTCCTCGTTCAGGTGGTGGATTTAATCAGGGTGGACAGAGCGGATATGGGCAAGTTTCTCCAGCTGGCAGTTTCAATCAAGGTGGCAGTTTTAATCAGGACATGAATCAGAATCTGGGAACGGGTTCTATGGATATGGCACAGCCTGAGGCAGCCGGGGTTGATAACCCGTGGGCTACCCCTGTTACCGATGATAACGGCGACAATCAAGCGCCACCGTTTTAAATATTTCAGGATTAGACCTACAAAGTAGGTCGCACCATTAAGGAGTAAATATGGCGAAGAAAGTTCTTCGCGTTAAGCCGATAAAGAAAAAGGCTAACCCGTTACGGAATATGCCGGTTGATAAAATCGACTATAAAGATACCCCTTTCCTCAGGAAATTTATTTCTGATCGGGGAAAGATTCGCTCCCGGCGAGTAACCGGAGTTAGTGTTCAGCAACAGCGCGCCATCGCTAAAGCAGTAAAGAATGCCCGCGAAATGGCGTTGCTTCCCTATACAAGTTCTGGTCGCTGATAGGAGGGATTATAGTCATGGCAACAGCCAAAGTAATTTTAAATATGGATGTACCGGGGCTGGGTTCCTCCGGTGACGTAGTAACTGTAGCGCGTGGTTATGCCCGTAACTATCTGGTACCTCGGAAAATGGCTCACCCTTGGACTAAGGGTGCTCAAAAGCAGATAGACGAAATGCTTCGGGCACGTAGGCGTCGGGAAATCTCGAATGTAGAGGACGCCCGCGCAGTTCGGGACGCAATCGAAGCTCACGATACCGTGGTAGTTTCCAAGCGAGCCGGTCATTCCGGTCGCCTGTTTGGAGCCGTATCCACCCAGGATGTGGTGGCTGCGGTTAAAGAACAGATTGGGCAAACTATTGATCGGCGCAAAGTCATTATTGAAAAGCCGATTAAAGCAGTCGGTAAATATCAAATACAAATCAATTTGCATGAAGATATTAGCGCCAAACTGTTTTTGAACGTTGAGGGATCAAAGTAAGTGGAAATCACTTAATAACTGATATCACTTAGCATTAGGCGGGTGAGCCAGGTGAAAATCTGGTTCACCCGCCTTTTTGTAAAATAGTACCTGTTCTATACTCACATCCAAGCATCAGTACGGATACGTAGCCAAAGGGAAAGTGCCCTTCCTCCGATAAAGACCAGTCCATAAATAGCCCAAATCCCTACCAGAGAAATGACTCCTGCCGGAAGTAAACGAACCAACAAAATACTCGGTAAATACAGAATAAAAACAACACCCATGGATAGCGCTAAATATTTACTATCATCGGCTCCAATCAGATAACCGTCATAAATATAGGTAAGTGCCGCTAAAGGTTGAAATAAACCGACAGTAACCAGACCAGCAGTGGTGATAGCTAAAACCCTACTATCAGAAGTAAAAAGTTGCGGTAACAAGGGAGAAGTCAAAATAAATAACCCTCCAATTACGCCTCCCAAGCCTAGCGCCCACCCATTCAACTTTTTAATCAAAGTCCGAATCTGACGCTGGTCGCCCTCACCAAGCGCCCTCGCTAAAAGAGATTGCGCTGCAATCGCTAAAGCATCCAGCCCAAAAGCCCCCAAAGTCCAGATAGTTTTTAGAATCTGGTAGCCCGCTAAAGTGACAGCTCCAAAAGCGGCTGCCTGCCAAGTGGTGACTACGATAGCGGCTTGCAGAAATAGCGAACGAAATACCAGTGGCATCCCGTGCAGACCAGAATGCAAAATCAGCTTAAAACTAGGGCGCGCCGACACTCCCTCTAAATGCAGCTTTTTTACTATCACCATCCCCAGCCAACCTGTCATGATGAACTGACTAATCGCGGTGCCCGCCCCGGCACCGGCTATTCCTAGACCGCAAGGAAATATCAAGATAGTGGAAATAGGTACGTTAATCAGCGCGCCAGTGGTGGTGACAACTAGGGGAGTTCGAGTATCGAGAAGGGCGCGGAAAACGCCATTAGCAGCTAAAACTGAAAGCATAGCAACTAGACCGGGCGCGGAAACTAAAAGATAGGTGCGAGCGAAACCTAAAACTTCTTCTTGCCCCTTAAAAACGCTAACAATTGGGGATGCGAAAACTATCAAGATGAGTGCCAGTATCGTTCCTAATGCAGCTCCTAGCCATATTCCCTGAATGCCTTTTCTAAGCCCCTCCTGGCTTTTACCAGCACCAATGGCGTGACCGGTGACCGCAGTGGTGGTGTAAGCCAAGAAAACACTCATCCCAACTATCAGGTTTAACACGGTTGAGCCGATAGCCAGTCCAGCCAATTCAAAAGTTCCTAGATGACCAATCAAAATAGAATCAGCCATAGTTAGTAGAGGTTCTGCAATCAGTGATCCTAGGGCGGGTAGCGCCAGCTGGAGAATACGGCGATTTATACTGTTTCCCACTTTATCCACTAATCTAGCCTCCAGTTTCTATCCACAATTTGTGAATAACCCTGTTAGTAGTTTCCCAGTTTGTAAGCTGTTTATAAACTCTGCATCATTTACTGCCCACAATAACTTAGCTAGTTTCCACAGGTTTTTAACAGTTTATCCACCCTAATTTGCAAGTTTTTAACAAGTTAATTTCTAAAGCTAGTAGCGGTATATGAAAGAATTAAAGAGTTTCAAATTCCTAATAGGAGGAATCAGGAGGTATCGGTGACAGAATTTGATCGCACCCCTCCCCAAGACATTGTCGCTGAACAATCAGTTTTGGGAGCTATGATGCTCTCTAAAGATGCTATCGCTGACGTGACGATGATTATTAGAGGGGAGGACTACTATAGACCGGTTCACCAAACCATCCATGAAGTTATCCTGAGCCTTTTTGGACGCGGCGAACCTGTAGATGCTGTCACTGTAGCTGGCGAACTTAAACGTCACGGCGACCTAGAGAGAATCGGAGGCGCCCCCTATCTACATCAACTTATCTCCGGGGTTCCCACCGCGGCGAACGCTGGATTTTATGCTCGGATTGTCCGCGAGAGGGCGCAGCTGCGATCCTTGGTACAAGCGGGAACTCGGGTCGTTCAGCTTGGATACGCTGATGATGGCGGAGATGTTGATGAGCTTATCAATCAGGCGCAAAGCGAAATCTATGCGGTCAGTGAGCGTGGAAATGCCGAAGACTATCGCCAAATTGGTGATTTTTTAGATGAGACCGTTAAAGAACTGCAAGAACTGGAGAAAAACGGGGGAATGGCTTCCGGTATTCCCACCGGTTTTTACCAGCTAGATAATCTCACTCACGGTCTACATCCGGGGCAATTGGTGATTGTAGCTGCGCGTCCGGCTATGGGTAAATCAACTTTAGCTCTCGACTTTTGCAGAAATGCTGCTATCCATAACCAAATGACCGCGGTGATTTTCAGTCTAGAAATGGATGGGGTAGAAATTTCGCGACGCATGATTTCGGCAGAATCTGGGGTGTCCATGTCCCGGATGAGCTCTGGTGATTTAGAGGACGCTGACTGGACTAAAATAGCGCAGGTACTATCAAGGTGTTCCCAAGCACCCCTATATATTGACGATTCCCCTAATATGACCATGCCGGAAATTCGTTCAAAATGTAGGCGACTTAAACAACAAAACGATCTAAAGCTGGTAGTAGTAGATTACCTTCAGCTAATGAGTTCCGGGAAAAGGGTCGAATCCCGCCAACAAGAAGTTGCCGAGTTTTCCCGCTCTCTAAAACTACTGGCTAAAGAACTCGATATTCCGGTGGTGGCAGTTGCCCAGCTAAACCGTGGCCCTGAACAGCGAATTGAACATAAACCAATGCTTGCTGACCTGCGTGAATCTGGTTCACTGGAGCAGGATGCGGATGTGGTTATGCTGCTAAATCGCCCCGAGGTCTATAACCAAGAAGATCGCCCCGGCGAGGCAGACGTAATCGTTGCCAAGCATCGTAACGGCCCTACCGCCACTATCCCCTTAACCTTCCTAGGACGCCTGTCTAAGTTTGGTAATCCTGCCCGCGAATAACTTGATCTGGTAGGGGTAGCATCAGATTCAGTAACTGTCACCGTAAACGGTGAAGTAAAAGCTAGTGAGCCTTCCCCGCGTCCTCTTTAAGATGCAGTGATTCTTGGTGGTGATTGCTGTTTCCCGGCAGAGGTAGGCGTGAATGTAAAGATTTAAGCCATTTTGGAGCCCACCAATTTGCTTGTCCGCAAATCATCATGACTGCGGGAACTAGCCCCATACGTACCAGGGTAGCATCTAGGGCGACTGCGACCGCCAAAGTGAAACCAATCTGTTTAATAGCTTGAATACCTCCGGTAGTAAAACCTAGGAATACGACCAGCAGAATTAAAGCTGCGGAAGTAATCGTAGAAGCCGAATGGGTAAGTCCCTCTCGAACCGCGCGTTTATTATCACCAGTTTCATCCCAGATTTCTTTAACCCGAGAAACAAGGAACATTTCATAATCCATTGACAAGCCAAAACCGAAACAGAACACGATTGCTACTACATAAGATTCCACTGCTCCCAGGGAAGTGAACCCGAGAAACTTTTCCCCATGTCCATATTGGAAAACCCAAACCGCTATCCCTAAGGACGACATTAACGAAACCGTGTTTAACACCAAGGCTTGCAGGGGAAGCAATAGCGCTCCGGTCATTAGGAACAACATTAAATAGGTAGTGAGGGCGACGGTAATAAAAACATAGGGAGCATATTCAAATAAGGCTTGCTGGAAATCTGTTTGCAGCGCAGCCTCACCGGTAACCCAGGTTTCAAACGGAGCCGGTAAATCCCTTATCGCTCGCATAACCCGTTTAACTTCCACGGCAAAAGCATCTTTTTCTTTAGTATAAATATCGACAGAAGCATAACGCTGACCAGCAATATTCAACTCTTCCGCGGGACGGATTCGCTC
This sequence comes from Varibaculum sp., assembly GCF_008661855.1. Classification (NCBI taxonomy): domain Bacteria; kingdom Bacillati; phylum Actinomycetota; class Actinomycetes; order Actinomycetales; family Actinomycetaceae; genus Varibaculum; species Varibaculum sp. The sequence continues at coordinate 88,658 of NZ_RPZY01000008.1, read as the reverse complement.
AACATGAGAAAGTGGTTTCACTTTCTTATCCGCCCAATCTTGCAGACGAACAGAATCAGTTTTCGCTACCACCCGAATTTGCGGGTTAGCAGAATCCGGGAAACGTTCCCACATATCCCATAACGCCCCAATTTGAGGTATCGAACGAGGCATAGATTCTACTGCGGATGAACGCATCTGCATATGGTAAAGCGGAATCGACATCACCACTAAAACTATGGTTACCGCTACCAAAACCGGCCAGGGGCGACGGGTAACGAAAGTCGATACCGAGCGGAAAAGTGGGGAAGGGTCGTCCTCTGAACGTTTATTTTGGCGACGTAAAATATGCTGACGAAACCAGTTCACCCAGTTAGCGATATTCGAGGGCGAAGCAAGAGCCGGTCCGAAAAGCATCATTAGTGCTGGTAGTAGCGTCATATTAGCGAGCATTGCCAAAAGAGTGACTGCCACTCCGCCAATGCCCATTAACCGCAATAGGGGGAGCGGAAATATGCAAAGCCCCAAAATTGCCATAGAGACAATGAGGGCGGAAAAGAAAACTGTTGCCCCCGCAGTATCCATGGTTTTATCTAAAGCTTGCATATAGGGTTCACGAGCTTTTAAAAGCTCTACCCGGTAGCGCCTACGTGAAAGGATTGGGCTGATGCCATTGCCACCTGGATGCGAACCAATCAATAGTTGAACTGGGCGCGGATAAAAAATAAAAGTGTCTCCCTGTCCATAAATACCGCGTTTATGCAGTTCCAGGCGGTAGCGAGACACTATTAGTAGACCGTAGTCAATCGAAAGCCCCAGCCCCAAGAAAGAAACAATGTTTACCACGAAAGATTCCACAGTTACCAGATAGGTAAGCAGCAAAATCAACATTAAGGTAATCCCGATGGCTGCTCCTGCACCGATTAGTGGCATTAAAGCCGCGAACATTCCCCCAAAAACTATCGCCATGATAATCAGTGAAATCGGAATCGAGATTCCTTCCCCGCGAATCATATCTGCTTTAACCTGCCCATTGGCGGCTTCTTGCAGACCGATATTATCTACGATATTCACGCTGACATCGAGTGAAGAAGTCGCGAAATAGTCAGGTAAGCTATCTAAAATCTCGGCAACTTGCTTGCGAGCGCTGGAATCAACCTGACCGTATCCCTGCGCTTCTAGCTGCACGTTTATTAGAAAAGTCGTTTCGTCCTTAGCAATCATCTGCCTCAGTTCACTGCGGTTAATAGTGTCCCAAACTGGCGGCAGGTGTGCCTGGAATTCTTTTTTTACCTGAGCTTGCGCAATTTGTTTGGCTCTTTCGATTTGTGAGCTGCTAGCTTGCCGAGCTTTCGCGGTTTCTTCAGCTTTTTCAAGCGCAATAGTCAATGCCTGGTTTAGGGCGCTGGTTTTGGCTTCCTCTGCTTTTTTGCCAGCAGGTAGCTGAGGGTCAAATGCGATAAATGGATCAAAAATTCCCTTAACTTTTTTGACTTTTAACAAGTCCGAATGGATTGGGCGCAGGGTTTTCGCTACTTGCTCAGCATTTTTTTGCAGGTCTTTAACTTTTACTACCGCGGTTAGGGGATAAGTATCTGCGTGTGCCTGCTCGTATAGCTTTTTTCCTATAGCTGATGGTGAGGACGGGTTTGAGGGTTGGGGGGTGACTAAACGTTCAAATAGGGGTTGGTCGCCAAGACCGGAAAATACCGCAAGTAAAGAGATTGCTACTGAAAGCAGCCAGATTGTTACGACAAAGCCAGGGTGTTTTCCCCACCAAAAACGCTTTATCGCCTTCATAATTCAATTGTGAGCCTTTGTTGGCTTTGGTGCAGCAGAATCGGGAATAGATTTGAAACAATTGAGAACCAGATTTTGTCCAAATTTCCCCTGCCTGTTTGGCAAGGAGATTATGGCAGCAGGCGGGCGTTTCTAGCGCACTCGCGTGACTTGTGGGACCCAGTTAGCTTTGCGCGTCCTCATCAGCTAAAAAATCCTCTAGCCAGAGGGGGTGAGGTATTAGGAAATCATCTCCTGCCTGTTTTTGAATTTGCGTGAGCAGTTCATCGCTATCGGTGCCTAGCTGGTGTAATTGGGAAGCAACTTTAGCGCTGCCGGGAGCTATTTCCGCTGCTTTCCAGTATTTTTGCCGTTCTTTCAAGGCTGCCTGATTGCAGTAAACAAGCAGTTCAGCAGCCTTTTCTAGGGAAGAGCTTGGTTTGGATTCCGGCAGGGATTTAAAGCGGGTTAAAGCCAGATTGTAGTTTACCTGGCAGCCCGCCAATACTGCCTGGGGTTCAGTCATTTTTGCTTCTAGAATGAACGGCATTTTCTTGCTAGCGTGAGATAAATATATAGTGGCATTTTGCAGGTCGCCGGCGTTTAGATAGGTGGTTCCCAGGTTGTAGTTCACCAGCCACCTATCGGCTAGTAGACGGGAGTCGGCTTGGCGTAGACGCAAATCTTGCGCCAAGGAATGATTTCCCTGCCGGTCTGCGCGTACCGCCTGTTGCTCTCGTGCCCAACTGTGGGTTTGTAGCCCCGAAACAACCAGCAGGCAGAGCACGGTTAAAGTCACGGGCACTATCCAAAACCGAGATCTGCGAGGAGGCTTGATTACCAAATCCTGACGAGTATTTAAAGCGTGGGCGTGGAGTTGGCTGCGATAGCTAATCTGGGCGAGCACGGCCGTTAGCGTGGCAGTGTCGCTGGGAGAAACCTGGGCGCGTCCTCCCCTGGGAGTTTGTCCGGGGTCAGGCAGCGCCGAAACCAGGGTAGCCAGCTCTGGCCAGTCAGTAGCCAGTAGTTGTTGCGGGTGATAGTTACCCCAACCGGCGGTGCGGTAATACTGCTGAGAGAGATTTATTAGGATTTTTGCGAGGACGCGGCGTCGCTCTGTAGAGTCTAAGACGCTATAGCAAGGATCGGTGACTAGAATCAAAATCCGCTGGCGGTAGGTTTCTAGGAGCTGGCGGAGGTTCTCTTGCCGGCGGGCATTAAAGGTTAAAATTGGTAGGCGCGAGGCGCTTTGGTAGAAAACAACTGTCCACACTATTAGCAGTACTGCCACTATAAGTAGCGCTAAAGAACCTATTAGTGCAATGACCGAGTGCTCCATCAAAGGCTGGATAGGTAAGCTCGGTAATGAGTCTAAGAGCGGCACTTTCCCATTCATTTAGCTGCCAGTAGGAGGTTGAGGAGGTGTAGACCGGGTACTTCCCCTTGGGTAGGAGTTGTAAGGAATCGTCATTTTGTCTCCCGGTGGGTATGGTAAATGCTTGTCTTGACTATATTTTTAGCTCCAGCTCGATTAAGTCTAGAATTATCAAAGAATTCAGGCAATATCTTTTCAAGCATAGATGCCGGTGACAGGGTTAATTATGATTATTTATTCCCGGATTGAAACCGCCACTGCGCAGGAAATATGGTTATTAGCTAGCTAATCTGATTTTAAAATACAGACTATTCAGGTAGTTACTTTTATCGCCAGACAGCAAAAACTAATCCTTGGTACTCCAGTAGTTCCTCCTCCTATCTATCGCGGTTAATCTACAATTGCTAACGGAAAGGAAATACAGGGAGGTATCACCATGACACAGCTTGAACGCCCAATCCCCAGTGACCATGAGCTGGAAGCGCTGCTTGCTGATACTCGCGCCCTGCTAGCTGAAAAAGCTCGCTGGGAAGATGGGCAGGTAAATCGAGATTTAGATGTGTTGATGCACAGAGTACGGGGAGTAAAACGAGGCAGCTATTCCCAGGTGTTAAGGGAGCGTGCTCAGTTGTGGAAACAGCGGAAATCTAAGGAAGCTATCGAAGGGAATAATCGGACTGAGTCCCCTCAATCTGTTTCGGTTTTGCCTCCTTGGATAGGAGAAGAAGATTGCCCTGACCAGTTCGCCGACCAGTTAGCGCGTGTAGAAGCGCAAATCAGTCAGTCAGAATCCGCAAACCAGATTGGCAGTTATGAGGACGAGCCCAACGCAGATTAAATGATATAGGCGCAGTTAATCAGGTAATTCGCTTCGGATAGCAGTTTGTAATAGTCATTTAGGAGGAAAGCAAGGATGCTAGTGCTAACCCGCAGGCGCGGAGAAGAAATCGTCATCGGCGACGAGGTGGTAATAAAGGTAGTTGAATCCCATAAAGACTCAGTACGAGTCGGTATTAGCGCCCCTAGGAATTTATCTATTCGGCGTGGGGAGCTACTGGATGAGGAAGCGAGGACGCGACTCGGTTTGCAAGGTCCTGGGCCAGAGACTAAAAAGCAAGAAACGGGTAAATAGGCTTTCTTAGGGAGTCGATACCGGGATACCATCCTAGTAGCCGGACTTAAAATGCGTCCTAGGTGGGACGCCGAGTACGCTAATAACAAGTTATCCGCTTCAAAATATGGATAAAAATGTGTTGGTATTTGAAAAGCCAAAACTATAAGGAGTAACTGTGCGAATTGGAGTTCCCAAAGAGCCCACGCCAGACCAAACCTTGGTCGCCGCCACTCCGGATACGGTAAAAAAACTCATCAAACTAGGATATGAAGTCCTGGTCGAGCAGGGAGCGGGCGAAAAGGCCGCCTACCTGGATGAGCAGTATTCGCAAGCCGGAGCGCAAATCGTGGACACTCAGGCCGCCTGGCAGGCCGATATTGTCACCGTCTTAGATACGCCTCCCACCGACTACCTGAATCTGGTTAAACCCGGAGCGCTCCTAATCGCCCGGATGGCGCCAGGTCGCCATCCCGAGACCGTAGATGCCCTGGTAGAGCGAGGCATTACCGGATTTGCGATGGATACGGTTCCTAGAATCTCTCGGGCGCAGTCCATGGATGTGCTCTCCTCGATGTCGAATGTGTCTGGCTATCGCGCCGTTATCGAGGCCGCAGAAAGTTTCGGTCGCCTCTTTACCGGTCAGGTGACTGCCGCCGGAAAAATCCCGCCCGCCAAGGTCTATGTGATCGGTGTCGGGGTAGCCGGTCTCGCTGCTATTGGCACCGCCAACTCGATGGGAGCCCAGGTTAGCGCCACGGACGTGCGCAGTGAAACTGCCGAGCAAGCAGAATCGGTAGGGGCAAAGTTTGTTCCCATCCCGATTGCGCAAGAAAAATCCGATGATGGTTACGCCAAAGAAATGAGCGCCGACCAAGCGGACGCTGCCACCAAGCTCTACACCGAGCAGGCAGCTGCAAATGACATCGTGATTACCACCGCGAATATTCCCGGTCGCCGCTCGCCGCTGCTAATCACCAAAGAGGCAGTAGCGACCATGGCTCCCGGTTCAGTCATCGTGGATATGGCCGCAGCTGGCGGCGGTAACTGCGAACTGACCCGACCGGGCGAAAAAGTGGTTACCGAAAACGGGGTGACCATTATCGGCTATACCGACCTCGCAGGACGCTTGCCTGGACAATCATCACAGCTGTACGGACAAAATATTGTTAATCTCTTCAAGCTGATTACTCCGGAAAAAGATGGCAACTATGTCCTCAATATGGAAGACGAAGTAGTCCGCGGAATCACGGTTGCTAAAGATGGGGAAAATATGTTCCCCCCGCCTCCCATTCAAGTACATGCGAGCCCGGCTCCAAAGAAAACCGAATCGGTAGAGGACGCGGCAGCCGCCGCCCGCAAGCAAGCCGAAGAAAAAGCCTCTAAAAAGCGTAAACGCTTGCTGTGGGCAGCGCTAGGAATCGTTTTAGGATTGACTCTGATTTCGGTCACCCCCAAACCTTTAATCCCTTACTATTTCATTTTGATGCTGGCGATTGTGGTTGGCTTCTATGTGATTACCTCGGTTACCCACTCGCTACACACCCCCTTAATGAGTGAAACCAACGCCATTTCCGGAATTATTTTGGTGGGCGCAATACTGCAGGTAGGTAGCGCTAATCCGCTAGTTTCCGTGCTTAGTTTTATCGCGATTCTAGTGGCTTCAATCAACATTTTTGGTGGTTTCTCAGTGACACACCGGATGCTTGCCATGTTCCGGGGGGAGGAGAAATAAGAAATGAGTAATACGTTATTTTCGCTAACCCCCACGCTGATTGCCAGTGCCTCAAAAAGCGAATTTTGGATTAGCCGGGGACAAAATATTGCCTATCTGATTGCGGCGCTGCTGTTTATTCTGGCGCTCGCGGGTCTGTCAAAAAATGAGACCGCCCTGCGGGGTAACCGCTTCGGGGCTATTGGAATGTTTGTTGCGGTGGCAGCAACTATCGCGGTGGCACTATATAACGCGGGGGCTCCCGGTTATCAATCGACACTGGTAACTGCGCTGCTAATTGCAGTAGCGATGATTGCCGGCGCAATTATCGGTCTTTGGCGCGCCAAAACTATCCCCATGACCGGGATGCCGGAACTGGTAGCCATGCTGCACTCCTTTGTAGGCTTAGCGGCAGTGCTGGTTGGATACAACACTTTCATTCATATGCCCGGGGAATTCAAGAAGGCAGGTGTTGATGCAGCCACCGCGATTACGCCCGCCACCGTAGGGTTCCACCTAGGTGAAGTGGGAGTAGGAATCTTCATCGGTGCAGTCACCCTCACCGGCTCTATCATTGCCTACCTGAAACTGTCGGGGAAGATTAAGGGCGCTCCCCTGACTTTGCCGGGACGCAATTGGCTGAACGCTATCGCCATTATCGTATCCATAGTGCTCATCGGGGTGATGGTACGGGGCTCGCACTTTAGCGCTACCGCTATGACCTTGACCTGGATGCAGTGGGTAGCCATCATCGTGATGACCCTAATCGCCCTGGTATTGGGGCTGCACCTGGTGGCCGCGATCGGCGGTGGAGATATGCCAGTCGTGGTTTCGATGCTGAACTCTTATTCTGGTTGGGCTGCGGCCGCCGCGGGCTTCATGTTGGGTAACAATATGCTGATTATCGCGGGGGCTTTGGTGGGCTCTTCTGGTGCCTACCTGTCCTACATCATGTGCAAAGCCATGAACCGTTCGTTTGTTTCCGTGATTTTGGGTGGCTTCGGCTCTGACGGCGGACCGGCTAAGGGGGCAGATACCGATTACGGTGACTACACCGAAACCAGTGCGGCCGAGGTCGCGCAAGCGCTTAAAGATGCCTCTAACGTGATTATTACCCCTGGCTACGGGATGGCGCAGGCGCAAGCCCAATTCCCGGTAGCCGACCTGACCGCTAAGCTGCGCCAGGCAGGAGTAAATGTTCGTTTCGGGATTCACCCGGTAGCGGGACGAATGCCCGGACATATGAATGTGCTGCTGGCAGAAGCTAAAGTACCCTACGATGTGGTGCTAGAAATGGATGAGATTAACGACGACTTCCCCGATACTGACGTAGTTCTGGTGATTGGGGCAAACGACACCGTTAATCCCGATGCCACTAAACCGGGCAGCCCGATTGCGGGAATGCCGGTGCTGGAAGTGTGGAAAGCCCGCCAGGTAGTGGTGTTTAAGCGTTCAATGAATCCCGGTTATGCCGGGGTGCAAAATCCGCTGTTCTTTAACGACAACACCAATATGCTCTTTGGAGATGCGAAAGCTTCAGTAGAAGAAATCGTGCGCAACCTGTAAGCCCGTTTTTACCGGCAGCTTTAATAGCAATAACTTTGGGGGCGGGGTCGATAATCGTTTTCGACCCCGCCCCCATTTTCATGCCGCCTTTAGCTGACGGTGGTGTGGATAGCGTTAATGCTCGGGTTAATACCTTGAGGGTATTAACCCGAGCATTAACCTAGGTGAAAACCGGCAACCATCACGCTGCGCTCGAAGAATCCCCGGTTAGGAATGCGATTTCTTAGGTAGCAAAATATCCTTGCCTACCAGGTTAAAGACCAATTTATTGTCACGTATTTCAACCTTATTAAATTGCATCTGAGTAGGTAAATGGCGAATAGGGATTCTAATTGTGGGCAGCGACTGTGGCATTTTAAGACGAGCTTGTAACTGGCGTGGTAATTGAGTTTTAAGGGTCGTAGCTTTAATGATTAAGGAAAGCGGACTCCCATCCTTTGGGTCACTAAGCTCAACCTGTCCGTCTGCAAGAATCTCTTGACCCCATTTTTTAGCTGAAAAAACAATCTTTCCGTCCTGCAAACTGGTCTTTACCCCCGGAGCCTTAGCTGCCACTATTTTTTCTAATGCAGCTTGGGTTAGATTTGCCTGCGCCTTGATATGTCCTATTTTCTCGATATTTAACCGCCCGGTACTCAGCTGCAGATTGTTAATCTGGGCGTGAATATCTGTTAAAGGCATTGCCCCAGATTCGGTGGGAAAATCCCAACGCGGAATCTCAAGGTTTACTTCCCCAATGTTTCCGCCAATGACCGAGGTCAAGAAGGGGAGGTCAGCGATTTTAACATCAGAGTTCTCGGCGCCCCGCTTTTCTAAGACCTGAGCGCCCTCACTTTGAGCCCACCAGCAAGAAACCCGGTCGAGTGCACCTAATAACAGTGCCAGTACGCCTATTACAATTAATAATCGCTTTATGATTCGCACCAGTTAAGTATATAGAAAGACAGCTCCGCCCTCTCTTAGCTTCTTAAGTAATGTGGCTAGGAGAGGGCGGTGGCTAAAAGCTTAAAACCTGTCCTGAAGTTTTAGCTAGACAAACTGGGGGTTATTTATCTATTTCTTGCTGTAAAGGTCCAAGCAGTTCTCGCTTCGGGTTGGCTCCCAAAATACCTCGAGCTATCTCGCCCTGGTTGAAAATCATAAACATGGGGATAGAGTTAATGCCATATTTTGCTGCCAGTTCCGGGTTGTCATCAATATTTACCTTAACAACCTTCGCTTTATCGGCTACCTCAGCGGCAATCTCATCAACTACCGGTCCCATTTGGCGGCAAGGACCACACCAAGGTGCCCAAAAGTCAGCCAAAACCGGAACCTCAGATTTTAATACTTCCTGTTCAAAGGTATCTTCGGTTACATCTAGTGGTTTAGTCATTTTTTGTCCTCTCTTAATGGTTAAGAATCTGCGTTTAGTCGGCGAGGGAACGCTCGGCATCAAGGGCGGCTCTACACCCTGAACCGGCAGCGGTAATCGCTTGGCGGTAAGTGTGGTCTACGAGGTCACCACAGGCAAATACCCCTTTCAGGTTAGTGGCAGTTCCCGGCTCAGCAACTATAACGTATCCTGCCGAATCGAGCTTTACCTGTCCTTTAAGAATTTGTGAGCGGGGATTGTGACCGATAGCAACAAATACTGCGGTAGCGTCCAGGTTACTGGTTGCGCCGTCCACAGTAGATTTTAAGGTAATAGATTCAACTTTGCTATCCCCGTTAATCTTCTCAACCTCGCTGTTCCATGCGAATTCAATCTTGGGATTAGCTTGGGCACGTTCGGACATAATTTTCGAGGCGCGTAGTTGGTCGCGGCGATGAATTACCGTAACTTTTTTCGCGAAATTAGTGAGGAATAGGGCTTCTTCCATTGCGGAATCCCCACCCCCAACTACTGCTAAATGTTGATCTTTGAAAAAGAAACCGTCACAGGTTGCGCAGTAAGATACCCCGCGTCCTGACAGTTCAGCTTCGCCCGGAACGTTAAGTTTGCGGTATTCAGAGCCCATAGCCAAAATAACGCGGCGTGCCGAATACTGCCCCTCGGAAGTGACTACTGTTTTCTGTGCTCCTTCAAGGGAAACTTCTAGGGCGTCCTCGTAAATAATCTCGCAGCCAAACCGTTCTACCTGGGAAAGCATATTGGCCATCAAATCAGGACCTTGAATCCCTTGCGGGAAACCGGGGAAATTTTCCACCTCGGTAGTGTTCATTAGGGCGCCACCGGCGGTTACTTCTCCCGCTATGAGGAGTGGTTTTAATCCGGCACGGGCAGTGTAAATGGCAGCCGTATAGCCGGCCGGTCCAGAACCGATAATAATAATGTCACGTACCGACATGAAGCCTCCCTAAGCCTTTGCGCAGCATTTATTTGAATACATCTTCGCAGCCAAAACGGGATGGGCGCAACTACTTAACGCAGTGAGCGAAACCTAGCCAATCTTTATGTTCCACGCCCTCAAAACTTCTTTACCCCATAATAAAATCCAGTTTGATAGCTTTCCCATATTGATAACGCGAGGTAGAAAGCTCATGAAATTGGTACTTTAACCTAGAGGAAGGTTAAAACGATTAACCTATAGGTGACGGCTTAAGACAAAGAGACAATAGGGGGATGGACGGTTTCTAATGAGCCAATCTGCAGGTGAAATCCCAACTGAACAGGAAGCGGCGCTAGCGGAAAAGGGAAAGAAAAAAGCAAAAGTAAATTTTCCGGTATTCCTAGGATCTTCAGCTGGGGTTCTATTAATTGCGCTCTGGGCTCTAATCTCACCTAATAGCGCCGCGAACGTATTGGGGGTGGCGGTCGGAGCCATCTCAAAATGGTTCGGCTGGTTCTATATTGGTCTGGCAGCCATAATCTTGATTTTCGTGTTTTTCCTCGGGTTTTCTCGCTATGGAGAAACCCGACTAGGACCTCCTAATTCACGTCCAGAGTTCTCTACTTTCTCTTGGGCATCAATGCTATTTGCTGCCGGTATTGGCACCGATATCCTGTTTTTTTCCGTTGCCGGTCCGGTTAGCCAATATATGCAGCCTCCCGTAGGTGAGGGGCAAACCATTGAGGCTGCCCGCGAGGCTACTGTTTGGACGCTTTTCCATTATGGAATCACCGGATGGGGGATGTATGCCCTTATGGGGATGGCTTTAGGATATTTTGCCTATCGCCGTAAAAAACCCTTATCGGTACGCTCCGCCCTCTATACAATCTTTGGAGATAAACTGAACGGTCCCTTGGGGCATATTGTTGATGCTGCTGCAATACTAGGCACAATTTTTGGGGTAGCGACCACGCTGGGAATAGGGGTGGTGCAGTTAAATGTGGGATTGGAAATCCTTTTCGGCATCAAACAGGGTATTGGCGCGCAAATAGGGTTAGTGGTTTTAGCAGTCGTGATGGCAACCATCTCGGCAACTACCGGAATCCATAAGGGTATTCGTTTCCTCAGCCAACTAAATGTCATACTCGCAATGTTCCTGGCTGGATGGGTTTTTTTCACTGGTAGAACCGATTTTCTCCTCAACGCTATCGTTATGAATATCGGGGATTTCATCTGGAGTTTCCCCCGTCGTTCCCTGGAAACTTTCGCCTATTCTGACGTTAATGCTTGGATGGCAGCTTGGACACTGTTCTTTTGGGCATGGTGGGTCGCCTGGGCATCCTTTGTGGGAATGTTTTTAGCGCGCATTTCCAGAGGACGCACCCTGCGGGAATTCGTAGTAGGAACCATGCTGATTCCCTTTTCCTACGTCCTCATGTGGGTAGCTATTTTCGGTAACGCAGCAATCGACATGATTAGACAGGGAAATACCACTCTCGGAGAAGTTACGTTAAAAACTCCTGAAATGGGATTTTATCTGTTACTAGAGCAATGCCCGGCAGCGGTATTCATTATGGGGCTAGCGACCTTTGTGGGCTTGTTATTCTATGTGACGTCCGCAGATTCAGGAGCCTTAGTGATGGCCAACCTGTCCTCATTCTTGCCGACGGTGCGCTGTGATGCTCCGGGATGGTTGAGAGTGTTCTGGGCAGGGGTTACTGGTCTATTAACTATTGGAATGCTATTAGTTGGGGGGATTCCGGCTTTACAAAATGCCACCATCATCATGGGACTACCCTTCTCTGTCGTCATGATTCTGGTGATGATTGGGTTGGCGAAAGCCCTCAAACAGGATAGGCGTGCTCGGCAGTTGCGAGCACATTCTGCCCGCAATATTTTAGCCGGAACTGGCTCTATAGCTGGCAGGTTGGAAACCAATTGGCGTGACCGGCTCAACAGAACTTTTGGACAGGTCACTCCGCTTGAAGCACAAGCATATTTGGATAGGGTAGCTGAACCGGCACTGCGGGACTTTGCTACCGAGCTAAATAAGCAGGGGATTCCCGCAAAGGTTATTCGTAAAGATGATGACCCTCTTGAACAGGTAGACACCCAGACCCGAATTTATGACCGGGTAAAACTGACGGCATTTAGCGGCCCTGACCAGTTTGTTTACCGAATATTGGCGGTTGATACTCCGGGTACTATTTATGCGGGTTCATCTTTGGATACTTCGCGTTCAACCCGTTTAGAGGTGCATCTACCTGACAACGATCAGGACTACGATGTTATGGGGTATTCTCGCAGCGCGATTATTCAAGATGCATTTGACCATTTTGACCGTTACCAGGATTATTGGCGGATAAATGATGCCTAAAACCTGCCGGAGAAAAGGCAGTATCCCACTTTAAATAACCCAGGGTAGCGTTTTCTATTTTCTGGCAAGTTTTTCCGGTAAGCTGCAAGTATCGACAAGATGCAAGGTGATTCGTTTTAGCTAGGTTCAAAAGGTAACGTTGGTGAAGCTAATCATTCAATAAAGATATCTTGTAAGGTCGTGCCAGCATTTTAGAGAGGAAGAAATAATGACTATCCCGGTGTCACTACCTAGATTACCGGAGGCTATCTCCTGTTTTAACTCGGCTTCTTTAATTACTTTGCCCTATGGTGCGCATGTAGACGTTCATACTGTGGATCCGCTGATAGAGGACGGTCGCCTGGTAATAAAGAACGCAAAAGATTCGGCATTACGAAATGGGGCAGCTAACCCTAACGTTACTTTGATTTGGCAAAGCCCCTACCCCCACGGTTGGAGCCTAATAGTTGAAGGTCAAGCTTGGGCAAACGGACCAGATTTAATGATAGAGTTCGAGTCCGGAATTCTAGACCGCCCCGCCTACCACAATGATGGTCCGCAGTGGGTTTGGCAAGACGGTACTCGACCCGTCCAATAGCTATCCAGCATTAACCGGCTGAAAAGAGCGCAGCCGCAGACTGTTTCCCACTACAAACAGAGAGGAACAAGCCATCGTCGCTCCGGCGAGCATCGGGTTTAACAATCCTACAGCTGCCAGAGGAATCGCAGCCACGTTATAGGCAAATGCCCAAAATAGGTTACTCTTAATGGTTTTTAGGGTGCGTCTAGAAAGCCTGATAGCGTCAATGGCCGCCAACAAATCTGATCGCATTAAAGTAATATCTGCTGCTTGAATAGCCACGTCAGTTCCGCTACCCATGGCGATTCCTAAATCTGCCTGTGCAATGGCGGCAGCATCATTAACTCCGTCTCCAATCATGGCTACCAAAGCGCCCTGTCTTTGCTTAGCGAATACCGCCTCAACTTTATCTTTTGGTTTCACTTGCGCGATAACTTCTGTAATTCCCAGTTTCTTGCCGACCTGGTGAGCTATCTCCTGCCCGTCACCGGTTAAAAGCACCGGTTTTAACCCCAGGTCTTTAAGTATCTCTATGGCCTGGGCACTGTTTTCTTTTAACCGATCAGCAAACCCAAAAACTGCCTTTACCTGCTTATCTACCGCCACCAAGATGGCGGTTTCACAGCGTCGGGAACACTCGTTAAGCACCGCCAACATCTGTGGCGCAATACCAACCCCGCGTTCCTCGATAAAACTGCGATTACCCGCCAATACCGCTTTACCCTCGACAGTTCCGCTGAGACCGCCTCCTGGATAGTTACGAAAATCGGCGGGTATCTGAGCGCTATTAAGGGTGATTCCTTTTTGTGAAGCCGCCCGAATAATTGCCTGGGAGATGGGGTGTTCGCTACCAGATTCAAGGATTGCGACCTGGTGTAAAACTGAGACCTCTTCCTCGGGAAAAATGCTCACCATTTCCATATTTCCGCCGGTAACAGTGCCAGTTTTATCAAGGATAACCGTATCTACTTTCCGGGTTGATTCCAGTATTTCGGCTCCCTTGATTAAGATTCCCAGTTCTGCTCCTCTGCCGGTACCTACCAGTAATGCGGTGGGGGTAGCCAAGCCGAGGGCGCAGGGACACGCAATGATTAACACTGCGACTGCGCAGGTAAAGGCGGTAACAGGGGTGGCAATTAGTAGCCAAACAACAAAAGTCAATAGTGAGATAGTGATTACTGCCGGAACGAAAATCGCAGATATGCGATCGGCAAGACGCTGAATCGGAGCTTTTCCTGACTGCGCCTGCTCAACTAGACGGGTAATCTGGGCGAGCTGAGTATTAGCACCTACTTCGGTGGCGCGAACTACGAGATGTCCATACGTGTTGATAGTAGCGCCGGTAACTTGATCGCCAACCCTCACTTCTACAGGCATCGATTCCCCGGTGAGTAGGGAGTTATCTACGGCGCTGATTCCAGATACTACTACCCCGTCAGTGGCAATCTTTTCCCCAGGCAAGGTAATAAACTCTTCGCCCTTCTTAAGCTCGTTAATCGGGATTTTAACCTGCCTACCTTCGCGCACTGCGGTTACCTCCTTTACCCCCATTTTGGCGAGGGCGCGCAGCGCGTTGCCGGAGCGAACTTTAGCCCGTTTTTCAAAATATCTTCCAGCCAGGATAAACACGGTTACCCCGGAACATACTTCTAGGTAAATGTGGCTACCTGCCTCCTTCGGGTGGGCAATCAGTTGGAAATCGTGGGTCATTCCTCTCATGCCGGCGTCCCCTAGAAAAAGGGCGAAAAGTGACCAGATGAAAGCAGCTAAGGTTCCTAGCGAAATCAGGGTATCCATGGTGGTGACACCCCGTTTGATATTCAAGAATGCGGCGCGGTGGAATGGGTAGGCTCCCCATAGGGTTACCGGAGTGGCGAGAGCCAGAGATACCCACTGCCAATAATTGAACTGTAGTGGGGGAATCATAGCTAATAGAATTACGGGAGCAGCGAGTATAGCGCAGATAAGTAGGCGCTTGCGCAAAGCTGACAGTTCGCCCTCAATACCGTTGCTGTCCGGGTTATTCTCTGTATTTTCACTTTCGGTATCTGCGCGCTTTATAACCTGGTAACCAGCGTTTTCGACTGTTTTAATGAAGTCTTTAACGCCGAAATTTCCAGATTTTGTAATGGTGGCTTTTTCGGTGGCGTAATTTACGCTGGCGCTTACTCCCGGCATTTTATTGAGGTCTTTTTCAATATGTGCAGCACACGCTGCGCAACTCATTCCCCCGATTTTTAGTTCCAGGTTTTCTGAAATGCTTTCAATATCTGCCATAGGTTTCCTCTCACTTTCGCGCTCTATGCTACTAGGTAGGTAAGGAGGTAGTGAATTAGTGAAACGTATTTATATAGGATTGTGATATGGGCATGATGGAACGAGCAGGGATACGGCGTAAAAATACCCTTGCCTGCCTAGATTCTGTTGAACAGGCTTCGCGGGGGCAATTCTTTACTCCCCTCGCTGTGGCCGAAATTATGGCAAGAATGCCTAGAATTCCACACTCAGGTACAATCAAGGTTCTTGATCCAGGTGCTGGCACCGGTATGTTGAGTGTGGCTATGGTCAGCTATCTTTACCAGCATCGACCAAGTCTAAAAATTGAATTAACAGCTGTTGAGAATGATGAAAAACTGTTAGGAGCGTTGAAAGATGCCCTGAATGACTGTAGTAGCCTGGGCGTAACTGTCCGACTCGTATCAGAAGATTACATTACTTGGGCACTGGAGTCGCAAGAGCGTTTTGATATTATCATCGAGAATCCGCCCTATCGTAAACTTCGCGCAGGTAGCGTTCATGATAGAAAACTGCGTAACCATGGAATTCAGGTTCCTAATTTGTATGCAGCTTTTATGGCGTTAGGGGTTCGGCAACTATCAGTCGATGGACAGCTGGTTGTAATTGCGCCACGCTCTTGGATGAACGGTACTTATTACTCGCGTTTTCGTAAAGATTTGGTAGGTAGAGCCTCTTTTAACGCTATTCATATTTTTGGTTCTCGTTCCTTGGTATTTGGAGATATGAATGTCTTACAAGAGTCAGTTATTGTCTGTTTGACCCTAGGTAAAAAACAGAGTGACATCCTTCTTCGTTTTTCTCACGATCCTTCCTCAAGATTTACGGAACGCCTTGCAACTGTTGATGAGGTTATTCACTCGGGCTTTATTTTCGTTCCTGCAACTCAAAATGACATTGATGCAGTTGCCTGTATGGGACAGTTTCGGCACACATTGGACGATTTGGGGCTGAGTGTCTCAACTGGCAAGGTAGTAGATTTTCGTTCCCGAGATATTTTGGTTGATGCACCCGATATTTTTTCTAAAAGATTAATCTATTCAGCGAACATTATTAACAATCAGGTTGTCCATCCGCGCACTACACTATCCAAGCCACAATGGATTCGCTGCATGGATGACAAAGCTAGTAAATTATTTTGTCCTGCTGGAAACTATGTGCTGGTGAAAAGGTTTTCTGCTAAGGAGGAAGCCAGGCGACTCGTCTCAACTGTCTGGGCTAGCTCAGAACCATCAGCCTTTGACAATAAGTTGAATTATATTCACCAATCTAACCAGGGGCTTAACCCAATGCTGGCGCGCGGAATAGCCCTTTGGCTTAATTCGCCCCAAGTTGATGCCTATTTTCGGGTATTCAGTGGGCATACTCAGGTTAATGCTACGGATCTTCGACATCTAAAGTTTCCTAGTAGCCACGCGCTGATTGCAGTTGCTAGGCAGAACTCTAATCCTGAAACGGCTTTCCAAGAATTAGTAAATGGAAATATTGAGGCAGCATGAGCACTTTAGAAGAAGCTCGTATGATTCTTAGAGCGTTAAAGTTTGACGACAAGCGCACTAATGCTATGGCAGGACGCACATTAATGGCGTTGGCGGGAGTAGATGCCAACATTACCTGGTCGGAAGCTACTACAGAGCGAATGGGTGTGCGCGGCATTATGGATTGGATGCGGGAAAGACTTGACTATCAAATAGCCGAGAATTCTCGTGAAACTGTGCGTAGATTCGTCCTCCACCAATTCATTGAGGCAGGTTTTTGTCTATATAACGACGACAATCCCTCGCGACCAACAAATTCGTCCCTGAATAACTATCGACTCAATCCTGAAGTAATAACCGTTATTCGGCAATTTGGTACTTCCGATTTTGCTTCTGCCGTTGCTGAGTATCTCGCAGATGCTCCAGGGCTTGCAAAGCGGTATGCGCAAGCTAGAAAGATAGCACGAATTCCTGTGAAACTTCCTAACGGAATCCAAATTAGTCTCAATGGTGGAGGTCAAAACTCCTTAATAAAAGCGATGATTGAGGATTTTTGCGGATTCTTTGTACCGCAAGGCGAAGTACTATACGTGGGGGATGCTGAATCGAAATTTAAAGTCTTTGAAGAAGACCGTCTAAACTTGCTGGGCGTAAAGCTTGATAGACACGGAAAGTTCCCTGACCTAATTGTTTATCAGCCTGACAAGAACTGGCTATTTCTGATGGAGGCTGCTTCAACTCACGGACCAGTCGATCACACACGTAAAAATGAACTGTCGCAAATCTTCGCCTCGTGCGAAGCTGGCTTGGTCTATGTATCGTGTTTTCCTGATTTAGTTACCATGCGTAGATTCTTAACCAATCTTGCTTGGGAGACGGAAGCATGGGTTGCTACTGACCCAACACACATGATTCATCTCGATGGTGATAAATTTCTTGGTCCTTACACGTAACCCATATTTGCGGACATAGCCCCCGGCAATCCTATATAGTCCAAATGCTGTTTATATTTAAATCCAGATGGATTTCGCGGCAGGATTGCTGATGGGTGAAGAAACGAAAGTGAAACCGGTACTACCGGTTTTGTTAAATATGGAGCCGCTAATCGGACTTGAACCGATGACCTACGCTTTACGAGAGCGTTGCTCTACCAACTGAGCTATAGCGGCAAAGTGCTTAAAGCACCGTGTCAGTCTATCTAGCCTTATGCCTGCTTTCCAAACTAATCGACCAGGTATAACGGTTATTTTCGCCACGCTAGGGATTGCAGCCGTTAAAGCGGTAAAGAACAGCGCGCCCTCCTCGATCCACCTCTGTGAAATACCCGTCTATAGCCACTCCATAAAAACCTGGCCATTCGAAGCTGCGCGAAACCCCCCTGAACTTGCTATCTGGGCGAGTATAAAAATGAGTAACCTTTAGATGGTTAAGAGCCTGGCAAATCTGCGGGTCTTTACCTAAGTCATTCAGATGATAGAACAGCCGACTGCGCTTAGAATCCCAAACCGATTTACTTAGGGCAGGGAAAACCACTTTACGTCCCGCTATAGAGTCAAAATAGACGGTTCCGATGGAAGGATCTCCCAGGATTACCGCATCTTTTGGCAAGGTTGAAGCGGAGCGGTTAATTAAAGCCAATTCTGCGCTGTTTGCGAACCCATCTGTGCCCGTCTGGTTGGGATTAAAAACTGACTGGAGTGCCCATAGCCGACTATCGGAGGCAGAAATACCGATAATCAGGGAGAGTGAAAGGACGGTTACCACCCCAACTTTACGTCCTCTGCGGGATACCTGCCGGGATTTAAGGAAGCGAGAACCGCTCACTATAAAGAAGTCTAAACCCACGCCAACCAGCAGGTTTAGGGGTAACTGGAGTAGAGCCATTAGACGGCGCGGATCCGAATACCAAGGACCGGTTAATACTTTTAGCTCGGTGGGTGGCAGGGAAGAAACCATGACCAAGAAAGCGCAAACCGCCCAGCTTCCCAGCAACCACTTTGGTGCCTGCCCATTAAATATCGCTACAATCCCAAAGATAAATAGCACAGTCATTAATCCCATGAACAGGATAAATGGCACAGACTGGTAGAAGAAAGGAGCGGGGAAAAGAGGACGAACAAAGGAAAGGAGCAAATCACCTTTTCTATCAAATAGGGCGGTAGCCAAACTGGAGGGGTTAAGGAAAGCCACCTCGAGAACTATCAAGGTTCCAAGGCACGCCCCTAGCCACCCGGCGAGACTAGAGAGTTTTCCTCCCCTCACAGCTTGCCATAAATGAGTAACAATAAGCGCTGTAAGCGGTGGGAAAAGCAGTGCTAACAGATTGAAAAAGATCGCGGGGTGAACCCAAACTGCCCCTATCCCCATAAAACAGGAAACAAAAAATACTGTTAAAAGCGAAGATAGCTTAAGGGGTAATCCGAGGGGGATTAAATAGGTAGCTGCGGGGTCAGAAAGTAGCGATGACCCTGCTACTTTTCGCAGATAAGCTAGGAGCATCCGACCCAAAACTAGGATTAACGCTGTAATTCCCGGCACTAATGCCAGTCCGATTCCATTAGGCCATTGCACGTAGCGGGCGAGGGAATCAGCCGGGAAACAGAAAGTGAATCCGGACAATACGGTTACCAGCAGCCCGGCGCGCCGAGAAATCCCTATCAGACTTACCAGTGCACATATTCCGATAATCCACCAGCACACTAACAATGCAAAGGTGAGATTAGCGGCAGGAACTACGGATTTAGAACCGGTAAATAGGACGGTGAACACGTGCCAACCATCAGGATAATAACGTTTGGCACCATCACCATACATTCCAGATAGGGCATAAAGAGGATGCGCATCTTGGGTGCGGCGCAGCAACGAGAGGGCGTTGTAGTGGAAACTGGGATCCCAACGTTGAGCGGGATTATAAAAGTTCACGGTTGCCAGCATTGGGGCAATACCTGCGACGATACCCCCTAATCCGGAGCCAAGTAACGGAAAATCCCAGGAGATATTAAACCCGATATTGCGGCGTCGCCAGGTAGCGAGGGCAGCAAATATTACGCTAAGTAGGGTTATTAGCGGGAAAACTGTGGCAGGTTTCCAGCGCCAATAATCTGGGAAAAAGCCCAGTTTTCCCAGCCAAAGGGTACTCGAGGGGGAAAGCAGAGCTGCTAATACTAGAAGTAAGAAAAAAGAAAGCGCCGGAGAAACCGCTAGGGTCAGCCTTTTTGAAAGTCGCGGAATGAGTGCTCGAATCAGGGTGAATCCCGGTAGCACAGAAAATGCCAGCATCGCGAGAAAGATAGCGACTAGCTGCATTTTCTTGCCTTACCTTTAGCCATAGAGGATTTTTCTGATTAGACTTTACCGTCTGCGCTACATGAACACTAGCTTGGGTTTCAATCTTTATAAATGCGTTTAGGGATGGTAACTATTTTTGAGGACGCTCCGGGGCTTTCAGGGGTGCGAGCAGCGCGAACCCCACTCCCAGTAGCAGAGTAATCCCTAATACTCCGAAATGCTGGGAGCTGCTACCGGCGGGAACAATCAGTTTCCCAATCCACACAAATAGGGCGAAAAGGGCGGGAGATAGGAAAGAAACCGCCCGTCCGGTGGTGGCGTACAGACCGAATAGTTCGCCCTCGCGCCCTTTGGGAATAATTCGGGCAAGGAACGAACGGGAGGCTGACTGGACAGGACCGACAAATATGCAAAGTAACAGCCCAAATGACCAGAAAATTTTGGCTCCCCCGTTGTGGGCAAAGAACAGAGTTAAGCCGAGGATAGTCATGCAGCCAAGGGAAAAAATCATGACTTTTTTAGGGCCGAAATAGTCGTCAGCGGCTCCGCATCCGATAGTTGCGATTCCCGCTACCACGTTGGCGACAATCGCAAAAATCATTACCTGCCCGCGGTCTAGTCCGAACACGGTGGAAGCTAGGATTGCCCCATAGGTGAATACCCCTGCCAGTCCGTCCCGGAAAATAGCGGAAGCAATCAGGAATCGTAAGATTTCAGGAGCGGTTTTTGCTAGACTTGTAATAGTTTGCCAAAGCTCAATATAGGCAGCTTTGATTCCGGCAAGAGTACCGGCGGATTCTTTGTCTTGAGAATCAATTCCCGCCATAGTGACCGGGTGGAGTTTCCCATCGGCTCCGCGCCTCCTGCCTGGTAAAGCCACTATTACCGGGATGCTAAACACCGCGAACCAGATGGTGGCAAATACCATGGCGATACGGATATTCATATAGTTTTCCCCGGTAACCCCAAACCAGCCTACCTCGGGGGAAATGAAACCGATATAGAGAATTCCCAACAAAAAAATACCGCCCAGGTATCCCATACCCCAGCCGATACCGGAAACCTTCCCCATATTCTCTTTAGTGGAAACTCGTGCCAACATGGCGTTATAGTTCACTGAGGCGAACTCGAAGAAGATGTTGCCAAAAGATAGCATGGCGACCCCTAGCCACAGCGCCCCGGTTTTTCCTAAAGGTGAAGTGGGATAGACCGCGAACATTAACGCCATACAAATCGTGACTAGACAAGAAAATAGCGCAAGCATCCGGGTACCGCGCCCTTTATGGTCGGCTCTCTGTCCAGAAACCGGTGCTACCAGAGCAATTACCAGTCCAGCAAACGCTAATCCGATTGATAAATCGGTGGTGGCTTCATTTCCGGGGGCGAATAAATCCTCGGTGGTTAGGTAGACGGTGAAAACGAAAGTGGTTGCTACCGCATTGAAAGCGGCAGACCCCCAGTCCCATAACGACCAGGCAAAAATCTTGCCTTTGGTGCGGTCATTGCTTTGTTCCGGCAAATTTTGCTGGTTATCGGCGGTCTCAGCCATAACTTCCTGCCCTTAGTCGCGGTCGGGGTTTTCTGCCAGCCAAGTGGCTAGCTTCAAGTCTAAGGGATAAGTGATTTTTAAGGCGCGCATCGAGCCGGGAACAAAATACTGTTCGTGCCCTAGGGTAGCTACGAGTACAGCGTCATCAACAGCTTCGCCCTCGCAAATTGATTCCTCTCGGGCTCGGTCGTGAGCTGCAAAAATAATATCCCCAGCGAAACCTTGCGGGGTTTGTACGCAGCGCAGACGGGAACGGTCAGGAGTTGAACCGGCGGGGGTTATTTTAAGTCCCTGGCGGGTGAAGGTGTCGCCTTTAACTTCTCGTACAGTATCGATTAGTTCAGTAGCAGGCACTACTGCCGGGCAGCCGGATTCCACTGCCTGACATACCCTTTCAAACTGGGCTATCGGGGTGAGGGCACGGGCTGCGTCATGGATTAGCACAATCGCTGTCGGGTCGTTTGCTGGCAGCTGTCCATTGCCCGGTTCAAAACTCAATAATCCTTTAAGACCTTCGTAAACAGATTTTTGTCGGGAGGAACCTCCGGGCAGTACTGTCCACGGATAGGATAGGGCGGCTTCGCGGGCAATCTGGGTGAAGGTCTCAAGATAGTTTGCGGGGGCAGTGATTGCTACCCCTGCTAAGTCACCTAGAGGTTCAAGACCGCGCAGCGCATGGTGCAGTATCGGTTTTCCTGCTAGGTTTACCAGCGCTTTCGGTTCTTTATGTCCCAAGCGAGTGCCAGAACCAGCAGCGGTCACGACGCAGTAAATGCTGCGTCCCATAGCCAGTTCCCTAACCCTTATTTGTTATTGACGCGGTCGTATTCTATTTGGGCTTCTTCCATGATTTTATCGAGGCGATCGGAGGCGGCCTCTTCGTCCTCATGTTTAGCCAGGGCAAGTTCGGAAATTAAAATCGCGCGCGCCTTGGCAAGCATCCGCTTTTCACCTGCAGACAGCCCTCTTTCGTTGTCGCGGAATGTTAAATCCCGAACTACCTCGGAGACTTTTAGAATATCGCCGGTAGCTATTTTCTCGCCGTTAGCCTTGTAGCGGCGTGACCAGTTCGTAGGCTCTTCAATATAGGGCTGCTGTAGCACGTCAAGCACTTCTTTTAGACCATCTTCGTCTACTACGTCACGAACCCCAACCATATCGACATTTGCTGCCGGTACCTGGATGGTCATATCACCATTGGTGACCCGCAACATCAGATAGGTGGTGTCTTCACCTTTGAGCTTACGGGTAGTGATATTTTCAATCACTGCGGCACCGTGATGGGGATAAACAACGGTCTGACCGATTTCAAATGTCATAACTTTTAGGCTCCCAAATACAAATTTTCCGGATACCATTCTACCGTAAAACCTCTTTACCTGCTAAAGAGGACTTAGCCACAAAGGTGGTAGCCGAAATAGCTGTTATTTGCGGTGATGTGGCACTTTCAAAAGCGCTTTTCTGACAGATTTTAACCGGATGTACCAGGCACTTTACCTATTGCAAGCGTTGGAATCCCTAATTGGAATATCCAGAAACTGTGATTAGGGAAGCCTCAGGTGGGCAAGCCAGGCGCACCGGCGTGAACTTGGAAGTGCCTAACCCTCTGGAAATATGTACCCAAGTTTGCTCGAGCTCGCGGGTTGCACCAATCTGCTCGTCCTTAGCAATTTTTCCTAAATCGGGCAGCGGGTAGATTTTACCTTTATGTACCCGAGGCGCCGGGTTATCTACTGTCCCTGCCTTCCACAAATGCAGTCCCCCAGAATAGCTAAGTGGCAGGTCAGTGTTGTTTACTAGCGCGCCAAATCCCGGTAGGCAAACCTGACCACCATGAGTGTGACCTGCAAGCACCAGGTCAGCTCCCCAAGTAGCATATTGGTCGAGGACGCGAGCATAGGGGGCGTGGGTGAGGGCGAGACGCAACTGAGATTGCCCCCAAGTAGGAGGTACTTTCACTGTCTCGTCCCGTCCTATATGAGGATCGTTTACCCCAGAAAGCGCTAGTGAGAGTGCTATAGCGCTGCGTCCTTGCCGGGCAGGGGAAGTAGTATTTAAGGTTGCCACCTGGTTGTTTAGGTCTATCCAGCCGCCGTCAGTTAAGAAGCTCCGAAATTCCTCGGTGGGCAGGTCGGGAACGGTACGTAGTTTCGGTTTCTTGTCCGGGAAAAAATAGTGCCACGGTATTTTCGCCCGTCCCGAATAATAGTCATTAGAACCAAAAACAAAGGCTCCCGGAAACTTAAATAGAGGTTTTAGGGCTCTCTTTAACATCGCTAGCCCAGAGGCATCAGAGAAGTTATCCCCCGTCAGAGCCACAAAATCAATCTCGTCGAACTCGCTAAGGGAAGCCACGTATTCACATAGCCACTCACTTCCAGACCATAAATGCAGGTCAGAAAGGTGAAGTATGCGTAGCTGCCAGTCGGAGGGCAAGTCAGTATTGTCTGGATTCCTCAGTGGAATTAAAGCAGGCAAATCGGGCGCTTTTTCCAGTTGATAGCGTCGCAGCCGGGGACGGCGCGCCTCAATAAAAGGATAGGCTGTCGCCCCCAAAGCTAAGGGAGCCAAAGCACCTAAGTACCGCAAAGCTTAGTCCTCTTCGTAATAGATAGTTTCGGAAATTTCATTGACCGCAGGACTTGGTGAGTCAGGGGCATCATCGGGATTAGTGGGCTTGGGGCGAGGTACACCCTGGTTAATGGTCTTACCCTCCGCGATATTCGCGCTTGGGAAACTAGCCGCTGGCAGACCTTGCACCGCAGTGGACATATACTGTCTAAACGCCGTGGAAGGAACGGTATTACCGTAAACAATTCCATAATATGAACCGTTAATCCTCAATCCCGTCAGGTTGCGCGGACCTCCCTGGGAATAGCCGACCCAAACCGCGGTTGCCAGATTCGGGGTGGCTCCCACGGTCCAGGCAGCTTTTGGACCGTTAGTAGTACCGGTTTTCGCCATCACCTGACGACCTATACTCACCCGTCCCCCATAGCTATTAGCGGTAGATACCAGTACCTGAGCAGTTTTATTAGCCACGCTTTCTTCAACGGTGCGTTTACAGTTTCCCGAAGGAACTTTGAAAGATTTACCGTCGGCATCCACCACTTTTTCGAGCGCTACCGGCGAGCAGAGCGTACCTCCGGAAGCAATTGTGCCAAATGCATTCGCCATGTTTAGGGGGGTGACCGAACCCGCCCCAATAATGAAGGGCGGATAAAAATCCTGTTTTAGATTAGGATCGCCGCTCACCGCGCCAAGATTTTCACCCATTTTGTAGATATCGCAAAGGTCAAGGTTAGTAGCCATCCCGGCATAGGTGGTGTTTAAAGATTTTTGGGTACCTTCTAAAACCGAAGTGGCATAGTTGTTACCCCCGGTGGCGTTCTTTAAATCCCAAGAGCTGGCATGTACCGGACAGTTACCAGAAACCTTCCATTCCCGGGTGGAATAATGGGTGCGTCCTCCCACCACCGAATAGGCTGAGTAGCCATTATCAAACCAGGTAGCCAAGGTTACGGGCTTATAGGAAGCTCCGGGCTGGAAGCCCGCGCCTCCACCGGGAGCCTTATCCACCCCGAAAGAGTTCTGGGTGGCACGGGGGTGTTCCTTATCGGGATTGCCATAAGTGGTGTTCTGGGCAATCGCTCGAATTTTTCCACTGCCAGGTTCAATGGAGGTAATACTGATTGAAAGCCCCGAACCGTCTGCCTCAGGGATTCGGTTAAAAGCGGTATCGGTTGCCGCATTTTGCATATTGGAATCCATGGTGGTGTAAATTTGCAGACCCCCACGTAGCAACAGACGCCGCCGGTCATTAAGGGACTTGCCGAAAGCAGGATTATTGTAGATTTCATTAACCGCGTAAGCGCAAAAATAAGAAGCCTTACCAGCAGTCGTACATCCCTGTTTACCAGGAGAAACTTTCAACATATCGGTAACTTTTATCGCCTTGGCTTCGTTGTACTGCTCGTAGCTAATCATCTGCTCGCGCAGCATCGCTTTCAATACCTGGTCACGCCGGTTCTGACTGGCATCTGGGTGGATAGTGGGGTCATATTTTGCCGGCGACTGGGTGATGCCAGAAAGCAACGCCCCCTCACTAATCGTCAGGTCTTTCGCGCTTTTAGAGAAGTAGTAGCGACTGGCAGATTCCACCCCGTAAACCGAAATTCCGTAGGGGGCTATATTTAGATACCCCTCTAAAATTTCATCTTTTGTTAGTTTCTTTTCAATGGCGAGGGCGTCTTTGGCTTCTCGCAGTTTGCGGGAGATGCTCTGCTCGCGGGCTTTGCGAACCTCGTTCATATCTCCAGAACGTAGACCCTTGTCTATTAGGGTGTTCTTTACTAGCTGTTGGGTGAGGGTGGAAGCGCCTTGAGTGTCGCGCCCCGCTAAGTTATTGACAATGGCGCGGGCAATACCCTCTAGGTCTACCCCGCGGTGCTGGTAAAAGCGGTGATCTTCAACCGCGATTGTCCCTTTTTGTACCCAGGGGGACATATTTTTTAGTTTGACGATAATCCGGTTTTCTGCATAAAAGCGGGCTATTTCTTTGCCGTCACGAGAGTAAAGCACGGATTGCTGGGAGGGCTGTGTGGGTTTGAACTCGCTAGGAATTTCGGTGAGGGCACTTACCCCTACCCGGGCGGTTAGCCCGGCTGCGCCGATGACTGGCAGAGCCAATCCTGCCAGCAGTACTGCTGACAGAGCAATCAAAGCTGCCAGCGCTGCTAGAGTGCGGCGTAGCTGCTGGCGTGGCAGATAACGATTGGTGCCTTTTTGCATAGTCCTAGCCTACTTTGCCACCCTATATTTCGGCATCTTAAGCGACGTAAATAAACAGAATGTGGGCAATCACTATCTGGGTTACTGACTAAAGCTAGCTTACGGTTTCGTTTTGTGTTTTTAGTAAAATATGGGTACGGTCACATATAAAGGCAACGTAGCCGTAATAGTTCAAGGAGTGAACAATGGACTTTAGACAGGACGAGACTTGGGCAGCTCAAGCTTTATGTGCTGGTCAGGAACCAGATGCTTTATTTGTGCAGGGCGCGGCGCAAAGACAGGTTCGTACCCGCTGTTTTTCCTGTCCGGTACGTCTTGAATGTTTGGCTGATGCTCTCCAATCTGAGGCTAACTACGGGGTGTGGGGCGGTCTGACCGAGCGGGAAAGGCGCGCGATGCTGCGCTATTACGAGGACGTAACTGATTGGTGGGATTGGTTAAATAACTCGGCTGATGAGCTTGCGGTAGAGCTGCGCCAACCGGCTACTCCCAACGTTTTAGCAAGAGTGCGTTAATACGCTAACTGTCGTTAAACTGAGAACATGACGAAATGGGAATACGCGACAATCCCGCTACTGTCGCATAACACAAAAGCAATCCTAGACAATTGGGGCGAGGACGGCTGGGAACTGGTTAGCGTCATCGCCGGTCCTAATGGCTGGGAAAACCCGGTAGCCTATCTTAAACGTCCGCGTGATTAATTAAATGTCGGCGGTTTCAAAGCGTTTAGAAGAGGCAGGTTTGGTATTGCCTGCGGTGGCGGCTCCGGTAGCTGCCTACACTCCGGCGATTGGTTTTGAAACCGAGGGCGGATTACTGGTGCGTACCTCCGGGCAGATACCGGTAAAAGACGGCGAACTGGTAGCAACCGGGCTGGTAGGGGCAGAAGTTAGCCCTCAGCAGGCATATAGCGCCGCGCAGGTGTGCGCCCTTAATGCCCTGGCTGCTGGCGCCCAGGTT
Organism: Varibaculum sp.; assembly: GCF_008661855.1. Classification (NCBI taxonomy): domain Bacteria; kingdom Bacillati; phylum Actinomycetota; class Actinomycetes; order Actinomycetales; family Actinomycetaceae; genus Varibaculum; species Varibaculum sp. The sequence continues at coordinate 61,525 of NZ_RPZY01000008.1, read as the reverse complement.
GCTGGCGGGGTGGATAGACTAGAGCGGGTGTTAAAGGTGACCGTCTTCGTGGCATCTATCCCCACCTTTACCGGTCAGGCAAGTGTGGCTAATGGAGTCTCCGATACTTTTGGAAAACTATTTGACCAGCCCCATATCCGTTCTGCGGTTGGGGTAGCCTCTCTGCCGCTGGGCGCTCCTTGCGAAGTAGAGGTTGAATTCCTGGCGCGCACCTAATAACCCGTAAAGCTAAAGGTTTGTTTTAGGAACGTTTGCGTCCTCTTTAAGGGTTTTTGCCCTCACACTTGCCACCCGGCGCGCCGCCCAATACACAATGCCGGTGAAAATCGCGGTTCCTGCAACCATGCTAAGTTGCACGAAAAGCTCAGCTTGCGCACTCAAGGTAGCAATCGTAAACCCATTGAGGACGCACACAAATGCGGTTGCCCCCAGTAGGGGCCAGGCTGCGCGGTGGGCACGCCCCCAGGCGTCCTCATCGGCAGTGGTCGCTTCATTAACGATTCCGAGTGGGCTGCCAATAGGTAAGCGGCGGTGATGAAATAGAATCAGTCCCGCTCCCAGATAGGCTGCCAAAAGTAGATAAACGATTCCTATGACCAGCGCAAGCATATATTTATTTCCCTCCTGCCAGCGGTATAACCTAAGGGCTAATGAGCTAAAGCTGCAAATGCTAAAACTATTCTAAAACTAAAGGAGTAAACGTTTTGGGACGCAAAATCTCTGATTCTCTAGGGCGCAGGGCGATAGCGGCTTGGCTTGCTTGCGGAGCAGACAGGGACGCTAAAGCGTGCGCCGTGCGTTATAGCCTGCAAGTATTGGCAGAGCTGCACCCTGGTCAAGCCGTAGAAGTGCGGGTTCCTCCTTTTGGGGCGGTGCAAATCGGGGCGGGAACCGTGCATCGGCGGGGAACTCCGCCGGCGGTAGTCGAAATGGATACTGACACTTGGCTGGCTTTAGCTTGCGGGAATATCTCCTGGAAACAGGTCGTAGTGGACGGTCAGATTAACGCCACCGGGGTCGGTTCGGACTTGTCCGCCTATTTGCCCGTATTTTCAGCTCCATCTACACTATCTGAGCCTGTTTCCGCCCCTTCCAAGCGGTGTCATTAGCGCGTTTCGCGCAGCGAAAAACTTATGCTGGGCATAAAACACCACGCAAGGCATAGAATGGATAGTAATTAGCAAAAACTGCTCCCAAGAATGGATAGGAGAGATTTTGATTATGCCAAATCCTCAGCGGTCGGTACCGGCCACCCCCGGATATCATTCTGCTCCCTCAGCGGCGCCGGCTCACCGCGCTGTTCCCGGAGTTCCTGCAACTCCCGGTTTTCATGCGGGGCAATCAGGTGTCCCTCATCAACAGCCTGACACCCCCAAATCTACTGAGGACTCCGCAGCTTCGACGCGTCCTAATCTGGGTAATCTGCTGTCAAAGCTCTCCGATCAGATACAGGCTCTGGTAAAGGGCGAGATTGAGCTGGCGAAGGTTAAAGCTGCCAATATGGCTAAACGCTCCGGAACGGGGATTGCCCTCCTGGTAGTAGCGGGGGTGCTCGCCCTCTATATGTTGGGATACCTATTTGGGGCAGCAGCTAGTGCCCTGGCATTAGTTGTTCCTCTCTGGGCAGCTAAACTGATTATTGCGGGGATACTACTGGTTGTGCTGTTGATATTGGCACTGGTAGGCAAGGCTTCTTTGCAAAAGGGAATATCTGACAAACCTGCTCCGCAAGAGGGGATAAAAGAAAGTATTGCTGCGGTAAAGAAAGGGCTTGAATAAGATGACACAGCGTAGCGAAAGCCAAATACAGGCAGACCTGGAGGCTGCACGTAAGAATCTGAGCGGAACTGTTGAGGAGCTCTCTGATTATCTTTCTCCCAAGGCTAATGTGGAGCGAGTAAAAGCAGATGCGCAAAAAAAGGTACGCGCCCTCGCCGATAAAGCCCAGGAAACCGTGGAAGCGGCAAGCAGTGGCAAACCGGAGGCAATCAAGAAGGTGGTGGCGGTTGCCGGCGGGGCTGTGCTGCTCGGTGCGCTAATCGTGCGGCGTATGTTAAAGTAATTCTAAAGCTAGGGTTGGTGAAGCGGAAGATTTTCCGTGTACGACATGGTGTGCCGTACACCTCAACCGTGGAATCAAAATGGTCTTGATGCCCGCAATGGGGTATCTTTTATACAGGATATTTAAGGTAAGTTTTAGGGTACGCTAACGTACCCGCGATTATTGTGGAGGGGGTCACGCCATGGGGCGCGGCCGTCAAAAGGCGAAACAGACAAAAGTAGCACGTAAGTTAAAGTACTACAGTCCCGAGACGGACTATGCTGCATTGCAGCGCGAACTACAGGCTAAACAGCGCGATAATGTCGATGTCGATGATGAGCAAGGCGAAGACCTAGAGGATTGGCGTAAAGACATTCCGTCTGCAACTGATGACGATTGGTTCAACTAGCTGTAGCCCATCAGGACAGAGTGCATCTTTGAATTAGACGACCTTTATGGGGACTAACTGTCCAGGATGCAGTTTTAGGGTTAATACCCAAATAGGCATTAGCCCCAGTTTTACGATTAATCTTCGGTGGCTATTGCCTGGAGCATAGGTATTTTTCGGGCACGGCGCGCCGGGATTGCGGCAGCAATCGTGCCTACTAGCACTGCCAATAGGCAAATCCAGCCTAGGGAAACCCACGGTATCTCAATCGTGGTTATACCCGAGTCAGCTAGGTATTTACAGATGAACACCGCTAAGGAAACCCCGCCGGTAATCCCCAACAGCGTTCCTGCCAAAGTGATAAACACAGATTCGACAGTAATCATCAGGGATAATCCGAAAGAAGAAAGCCCCACCGTGCGGATTAGCCCCAGTTCTCTAAAACGCTGCTGCACCGACAGTGACAGGGTGTTCATAATTCCTAAAGCCGCGATTATCAGCGATAATGCCAAGAGGGCGTAGAGAACTGTCAGCACCTGATTGATGGTGGTTGCTACTTTGTCGGCTGCTTGTTCTTTATTTTGTACCACCATAAAGGGGTTATCGGAGATTGCTTTTTCTATCTCTTTTTGTACCTCGCTCTGATTTGCCCCTGCTTTAAGATTAATGGCGCAGCTAGTGGTAATATCTAGTGTCTGCGATCCCAATTCCTTGGCTAAGGAACGCTCTATCAGCACATCCCGGAACAAGAATCCCGCGTCGATGGTGGCAGCGATAGTGAGTGTTTCTGATGCGTTAAAACCGCTGATTCGGAAAGTATCTCCCACGGATAGTCCATGAGATTTTGCCCAAGAATTTGAAACTAAGGCTTGAGGGGCAGTTAAAGATTGTGAGAAATACTTATTAACCGAACCGGTAACTACCGGGACTTTTCGGTACTGATTGAAATGAGGATAGGTTACTTGGGTAATGGTCTCTTCCGGGGTTTTCGCGTCGGTTATCACCCTAAAAAGCCCCATGCCGGTGACCGGTTCCACCTGTTTGACCCCGGGAACGGATGCAACTTTGTCTATTACTGTATCCGGAATTGAAACAACCTTAGGGCTGGGGCTAATCATTAAATCTGCGTTTATCTGCTGATTCAGGGTAGATTCGGTGGAGGCTTTTGTGGAAGCAGCTAGGGTTGCCCCTACGGCTACCAAAGCCACCCCAATCATTAACGCGGCGGCAGTATTGGCGCTTTGGCGCTTATTTGCGGTCAAGGTGCGCATTGCCAGGCGGGCATGAGGACGTAGCCACCAGATAAGCAAAGCGAACGTCCTAACGATTATCGCCGTAAGCGGGGTAACCAGAATCAACATGGACAGCAAAAACAGGCAGACACCGATAGCTAAACCCGATCCGCTCTTTGCGTCCTTTGAGCAAGCCCAAACTAATGTCCCGATAGCGAGGGCGAGAAATATCGTCCCGATAATCGCACGCGGCCAGATAGGTTTTTGGGTTTGGGTATTTTGCCTCATAGCTTCTATCGGGGCGGTAAGGGCAGCTGCGCGGGCAGGCCAGAGGGAACCAAGCACGGTTACTATGATTCCTACCGTTAAAGATAGCCAGGTAATCGACCATGACCAGCCGATTTGTAAGGCTTCGTATCCGGTTGTAACTAGCGCCCATGATACTAGCCGGGTCAGTAAAAACCCTGCTCCTACCCCGATTACGGATCCTATAATCCCTACCAATAACCCCTGGAGCGCAACGATAGAAAATACCTGGGTAGGTCCGGTTCCGATTGCCCGCAGCATCGCGAATTGGGATTGCTCGGCACGCACCATCATTTGGAAAGTATTGGCAATGATGAACGCCCCCACAAAGAGGGCGATTGCCGCGAATACCAGCAAGAATATGTTCACAAAAGCTAGGGAGCTAGCAGCTGCCGCATTGATTTCATCGTTGTATTGGGTCTGGGTCATAACTTCGGCAGTGCCTGAAAACTCTTTATTAAGTTCTGCCTGTAGGTTGTGGGAAGATACCCCTTTTTCGCCGGTGATACCGATAGCGCTGGTAAGGGTTGGACGTGGTTTTTGGGTGAAGCTCGCAAAACTGTCTGCGCCTACAAACACATAGTTAGTGAATGCTACCGGAGTGGGGAAACGGTAAATCCCGCTAACCTTGGCGTCTTTTCCCTCGCTAGAGACATAGACTTTAAGAGATTGACCGGTGGTTATTCCCAGGCGTTTGGCGGCGGATTCCTCTAAGGCGACTTCGGAACTACCCGTAGGGGCATTTCCTTTAACTAGGCGTGGTTGGCGGGTGTGACCAGGGAAAAATGCCTGTAATACCGACACTTGTTCCCCTTGTCCTAGACGTTGATTGTCTTGATTGGCAAGCATACAAACATCTACCAAGTAGGGGTCGGCGTACTTTACGCCAGTTACGTTACTTGCCTGGTCAGCCAGTTTTATAGGGAGGTTTGCTCTTACCGGGGCTTGCCCGACGACTTTTTCACCTTGAACCTTGCCTACCAGGTAAAACTGATAGGTGTTCGCAGAGGAAATCAATGAATTATAGGAATCAGCGAGAGTGGCGCGGAGGGCGAAAATCCCGGATAGAAACCCCACCCCCAGCACTACTGCTAGCAGCGCCATTTGAAAACGTACCAGGTGGGCACAAAGATTACGCCAGGCTAGTTTTATCATGCTTTGTCCTGTGAATCTTGCAGAGAATCAATCGCATCTTGTGAGGACTCTAGCAGCGCTTCTGCTTTTTTAATCATGTTGAACAGGCGTTGTTTTTCTTGATTTAGGGTCTCCTCGGGGGTGCGCGCTATGGGTGCCGAGCTCTCCCTGGGTTTGACTTGGTTACTTACAAATGCTTGCGAACTGGATTTAGCGCCTGTTGGAACTGCCGATTTAGGTTTAATGGGGGAAGCGGCTCGGGGTTTGACCCCCGTGCTTTCCCCAGCGTTATTTGAGGTGTTGGTACTGTGAGAGAGAGCAGAGTTAATAGTGTTTGTGGCGTTAGAGACAGATATTGTCGCCTGTGCCTTGGATTTTACGTCACGATTTGGGTTCTCTGGTTCTATTTCTGAGGGCGCGTCCTCCCAAAAACCAGAAGTCTCGTTTACCGGATTAGAGAATACCGAGTAAAGTCCTGACCAGCGTTCATTATCGGCCAGGTGGCGAGATTTCTTGGCGGGTGTCGCCTTTTTAGGCAGTTCCCGATTTGGTTTCCCGCTAGCTTTTTCCTGCTTTTTACTGGTTGTAGGCGGTTTTGTCTGTTTAGGGCGCGGCAATGAATCTTTTTCGCTGGCCAGCTGATTTTGTCCAGGCTTTGGTGTCCAACCTCGCCAAGTAGTGCCACGTTCATCACGGCTTTCCCAGGCGCTTCCGTTAAGTCGCTGTTTGGGTAGCTTATTAGTGCCGGGCGTATCCGTTTTAGCGGGGGCGGGTTTTAGCGGTATCTTCCGGGTATTAGATGCTGATTTAGTGGTTTGCGGCTTTTCCTGCCGGCTTTGTGCCAGGGCTCTCCGCGCGCCCTCTTTAGTTAGTAATTCCGCTGGTACTACCGGTTTTGCGGTTCCCATTAGAGCGTTAAGGGCGCCCGCATCTATCGCCGGTGCTTTGGCTTGTGGCATGACGGCAGGAGCGGTATCTATTTTTGCTCCCCGCGCTATCTGTAAGTTCGCTAGTCGGGTCTGCATTTTCTCCCTATCCGGCCAGGTTCCCGCCTTATTAGCGGCGGGAAGATAGTCGGGACTAGATAGCTCACCGTTTTGAGGTTTATCGGCATTTTGGGAAGTAGAGCTGAGCGGATGAGTTTGTATGAAGTGAGGCAATTCGCTTTGTGCCGCTAGCACGCTTTTACGTTCAGGATGGTTCAGTTCGGCAACTATTTGACCGTCAGAGAGGAAAAGTACCCGGTCAGCATAGGCAGCAGCAGCGGCCTCGTGGGTAACCATCACCACTGATTGCCCAAAATCATTAACAGCTTCCCGCAGGTAGCGGAGCACCTGCTTGGAGGATTCAGAATCTAGGTTTCCGGTTGGTTCATCGGCAAACAGCACTACTGCATCTTGCATTAGTGCCCGCGCGCAAGCTACTCGCTGCTGTTGCCCACCAGAGAGCTCACTGGGGCGATGATGTAGCCTATCTTCTAGTCCTAAAGCCGTAACTACCTGCTCGAAACGGTCTTGGGGAACTTTACGGCGGGAAATTTCAAAAGGTAGAAGAATGTTTTCTTTCGCGCTGAGGGTGGGGATTAGGTTAAAGGCTTGGAAAATAAAGCCGATATGGTCGCGACGTAGCCGAGTTAGACGACGCTGATTCATTCCCACAATTTCGGTGCCATCAATTTTGATAGATCCGGAGGTGGCGGATTCAAAACCGGCTAAACAGTGCATAAATGTGGATTTTCCAGAGCCAGATGGACCCATGATTGCGGTAAAACGCCTCCTGGCGATTCCTATTGAAATATGGTCTAGGGCGCGCACGCTGCCCGCGCCAGAAACATAATCTTTGGTCAGCTCATTGACCTCAATTACCGGATCGGGAACGCTTGAGGGCAGCTTCAGCCCTGCCTTCAAGCGAGTTTGTGCGGGTTTCACCATGTGTTTCATGTTATCTCATAGGGCGAGCTCTGCCGTTAGTCTTTTACGCGCGTTTAGTGCACACCGGGTAATGGAGGGTAGTTTTCCCGGCTTAGTTATTGCTGAAAAGAATAGCGAATCTTCTAAAAGTTAGGGTGCGAGTAACGAGTCGAGAGGGGTAAATATGGCAGGTGAGATTGCGATAGTCTCCAATATCGCTACAAATATGCAGCAAGCAGCGTCCCTAGCTGGTAGCAGTGCGGTGCAGTTAGCAACAATAAATCTGCGTGAACAATGGGAATCAGAAGCCGGGATGGTTGCCCAAAGTGTTTTGCAGCGCCGCCAGCAAGATATGGGCGCACTGGCTCAAGCGGCAGTAAATGCTGGCCGGTTGGCAAGGGAAACTACCGGAGCGCTTTTGGCACTGCAACAAGCTGGCAAACTGTGATGAATAGGCAGACCATGGCGGATTTGGTGGATAAGGCAGGGCGGATTGCTGCCCGGAAAACTTTATCTAGAGTTCGGCTCTATCTAGCGTAAGGAGGCGTCATGACCCAGAATGATAATCTGCTTCCTATTAGCGTAAATGGCGGTCACCAGCTGGGGATTAATACTGCCAATATCCGCGCTAATGCCCGTGATTTGAGCGCTGCGATTTTGAAAGTATCAAAAGTGAAAGAAATTTCTTTCGCGGCGCTTACTTCCGCTTGCGCTTTGCCTAACATTTACGCGACTACCACTTTGAAAACCGCTCTACGTGGGTTAATACAAGCAGCTACTGATTTATGTTCGCAAATTATGGCTCTGCAAAACAACTTGGATTTAGCGGCAGCTCGCTACGAGAACTGTGAAGCTCGTTCTCGTCAATTGTTTTCACCACTTTCTAGCCTGCCCACTTCGGCAAGTTTAGGACTGCCAGTAGCGCTTAGCTGGTGGTACTTAAATAAACAGCTAGATATTAATGCCGCTGCTGCTAGTAAAACCTCTCAGCAAAATGAAGAATCTCGGCTGAACTATTTTCAAAATGCCCGCGAGAGTATTTCTGGCTTCTTTTTAGCCCTACCATCTGCCCATTTAGCGGGACTAATCGCCCTTGCCAGTGGTTCTACGGGGGTATCGGTTACGCCAAAAATTGGTTCTAGCCAGCAAAAAGTTCCGGTTCCTCTTTCGGCATCCCAACTGGTTACCCAGTTTAATCAGGCTCCGGCCTATCCAGATCACGGAGAGCTGAGGGTAGTTAAGTATCGGACAGGTAATAAAATCGCCTGGCGGGTAGATATTCGCGGTACCCAGGTTTGGAGCGTCACCGGTGCAAACCCACAGGATATGCGTACTAATCTACAAACGAATGCTTGCGGATTGGCGGGTAAATCCGATATGACCAAGGCGGTTACCCGCGCACTTGATCAGGCTGGTTACCGCAGCGGGCAACCGGTAGAGCTGATAGGTCATTCCCAAGGCGGCGCGGTTGCCGCCCAAGTAGGTTCCGACCCTAAATTGGCGAAGAAATATAACGTAAAAAGCGTGGTTACGTTAGGTTCTAACACTGGAGGGTTCCGTCCAGCTCCGGGGGTTCACATGGTGGCGCTAGAAAATACTGCCGATATTGTGCCTCGCCTAGATGGCAGAGCAAATCCCAACGTGCCTAATCTGACTACGGTGCAAACCTACAAGAATGCTGGCGGTATCAGCGCCAATCATTCCAAAGAATTATATGCCCAGGTAGCAAGGGCGTGGGAACGGTCTGGGGATGGTGATTACGCGCGTTTTATTGAAGCTAGAAATTACAACCTGGGGATTAACCACACCACCCAAGCAACTGCCCAATCCTTTGTAGTGCAGCGGGAGGCCAGTCCCAGCAGTTTCGATCCCAAAGTATATGAAAAGGTGGTGAAACGCCTCAGATAGCTAAAAATTAGGCTTACCTTAAAACAGCAAGGTGATTATTACCAGCATTGCCACCGCAACCTCGATGAAACCAATCCTCGAGATGGTGACGGTCTGCGGGAAACGCTGCTGAATCAGGGGGACGGCAAGGGAGCGTGCAAATAGCCCTAGCCACACCAAAAGATGCCAGAAAGTGACCCAGCCCAGAATAAAAAACGCCAAGATTACAGCGGTCAAAACAGCGTGAACGCCAACCGAGAAAGCCAGGAATGTCTGAGAGCCGCGAGCCCTAACCAGGGAACGCACATACGGGATAGTTACCCAGTAATAGGAGGTGATAGCCCAGGCAACTACTAACATCCAGCCCCAACCTTGCAAGGTGCCGGTAGGGGAAACCACCCAGTCTACATTGGCAGTGCCGGTATGCTCTAGCCAAGAAATAGCTGCAAAAGAACGAGAAAACTGGGTTCCAATATCGTAAGCGACCAGACTCATAACTCCGGTTGCCAAAATAGTGCTGGTGCGCGCCAAAAATGAGCGTTCATGGTGACGCATAGACTCGGTCACTGCAATAAGAATCAGCGGGAAGAAAACTAGAGCCCACTCCAGCAAGGGCGGAGCCAGTAGAACACTGATTATTCCCAATACCAGGGTTATTGAGCCATAGACCTGCAAGGGAAGTAGGTAGCGGTCTTTACGGCGCGAGCGCAGCCAAATTCCCCCCACGTTAAAGGCAAAATATCCAAAAATCCATAAAGCAAAAACCAGCCAGTGAATCCAAAGTAGTGACGACTCGATAACCCCAACCCAATAGGGGATTAACGCCATTGCCCACGCGCCCTCTTGAGTGGGAATCCAGCCAGCGCGCGCCCAGTGCCTAAAGCCTTTAGCTTTATTGCTGTTACGGCTAACTATTTCTGGGTTTTCGGTGTTTACCTGGGTTTTCGCGGTGTTTTCGCTCTTGTGTACCCGCCGAAATCGGGAGGTGCGTGCCTTTACGCCTGGCAGTTGCAGTTTCTCTAATACGGAAGAACCGTTATCTGCTGTCGGTTTAACCGCAATCTCCTCCGACGTAGGTTCGCTCGCAGCAGTGCCGAGGTTAGAGGTATCTTTGCCTAGCAGCGGAGCGCGAACTTTTTGAATATTTCCCGTGTTGGGAACGGCAGTAACTCCGCCGGTGGCGGTAACCGTATTTCCGTCCTCGGCGCTAAATCCTTGAGGTTTACGTAGCAGCAGTGAACGCCGGTTAGGGCGATTTTCCGGCAGGGGGCTAGCGGTGTCCTGCTCGCTGCTTACGGGGATAGTGGTATCGGGTATGTTTGTGCGCGAAGTATCGCTTAGTCCCTCTTGGCTGCGAGGGCGTTCGGCTTCGTTCGCATTTAACACAAGGGCAACCATACTATGACCAAATCAGATTATGCTTAATCCCCGAGATTCACCTAGGGATACCTATCGTAACTAACGGCACGTTATTGCTGGTTAAAGGGTTTTGTAACACTTCGATTACATTTTCATATCAACCGCAAAGGGTGATTTTTCTTATTTAAGATACATCGGTGTCAGGGAATCCCTGAACAGCGTTAATAAAAATGGACATTAAAAATGCTGGTAGCGCGAATTTAGAACAAAGGATACGAATTGTCTGGGACAGCAGTCCTAAGGTGAAAGTATGACTGAAGTTCGTATTCATGGCAGAGGCGGACAAGGGGTTGTGACCGCAGCCGACCTGATTGCCTACGCGGCATTCACCGATGGGCATCACGCACAGGCATTCCCCTCTTTTGGCTCTGAACGCACCGGTGCGCCGGTAGTTTCCTATTGCCGGATTGCAGATAAAGAAATTCGTACCCGCGAACCCGTTCAAGAACCAGACCTGGTAGTGGTGCAAGATGCCACCCTACTGGCGATTATGGACGTATTTTCGGGGCTTAAACCCGGTGGCTTCGCCCTAGTAAATTCGGCAAAAACCGCTCAGGAGCTGGGGATAGCGGAAGTGGTAGCTGCTCACCCCAAAGGGCACGTGGTGATGATTCCCGCAACTGATCTCGCTAAGAAGCACCTGGGTCGCCCGCTGCCGAACGCGGTAATGCTGGGGGGAGCCGCCGCCTTAACTGGGATGGTCAGGCTATCTAGCGTTACCCAGGCGATTCAAAACCGTTTCCACGGAAAAGTGGGGCAGGGCAACGTAGCAGCCGCGGTTGCTGCCTATGAAATGGTCAGCTCAATGAAAGAAGAGGGCAACTAACGTGCTAAAACAGATTGAAGGTTCGCAAGCAATCGCGCAATCGGTTGCCGCCTGTAGCCCCGAGGTAATCAGCGCCTACCCGATTAGCCCGCAAACCCATATCGTAGAGGCGCTATCTGCCCTGGTAAAAGCGGGCAAGATGGGCAGTGCGGAATATATTAACGTTGAATCCGAGTTCGCTGCCATGTCGGCGTGTATCGGGGCTTCGGCAGTGGGGGCGCGTACCTATACCGCTACCGCTTCGCAGGGGCTTCTCTACATGGTAGAGGCAGTTTATAACGCTGCCGGGCTGGGGTTGCCCATCGTAATGACGGTGGCTAACCGGGCGATTGGCGGTCCTATCAACATTTGGAATGACCATTCGGACACTATGAGTCAGCGGGAATCCGGCTGGCTGCAACTATTCGCCGAAAATAACCAGGAAGCCTCGGATCTGCACGTACAAGCGTTCAGGATCGCCGAAGAACTTTCGGTTCCCGTGATGGTCTGTATGGATGGCTTCATTTTGACCCACGCGGTCGAACAGGTAGATGTACCTGAAAAAGAGCAGGTAGAACAGTTCCTGCCTCCCTATAATCCCCGCGTCGTCCTCGACCCGGCAGACCCTATCACTATTGGGGCAATGGTGGGACCGGAAGCATTCACGGAAGTTAAATATCTCCAGCACGTAAAACAGCTGCAAGCTTTAGAGCTGATTCCGCAGGTACAAGCCGAATTTAAGCAGATATTTGGGCGCGATTCTGGTGGACTGGTTCGCCCCTACCGGATTGAGGACGCAGAAACCGTTATCGTGGCAATGGGCTCGGTGCTGGGCACGATTAAAGACGTGGTGGATCAGCGCCGCGACGCGGGCGAAAAAATCGGGGTGCTCGGGATTTGTTCTTTCCGTCCTTTCCCCTTTGAACAGGTTGCCCACTATCTTGGCGGTGCTAAACGCTTCATTTGCTTAGAGAAAGCCTTCAGCCTGGGTATCGGCGGAATTGTGGCTCCTCATTGCCGCTCTGCCCTTTCGATGGCCGGAAAATCGGTTCGCGACTACGAAGTGATTGCCGGCTTGGGCGGACGTAACATTACGGAGCGTTCCCTAAATCAAATGATTGACCAGGCACAAACTGACCAGCTTGAACATTTAACGTTCTTAGATTTAGATCGCGAACTGGTCGAAGCGGAACTTAAACGCGAACAATCTACTCGCCGTTCTGGCCCGGTCAGTGAAAACATTCAACGTCACGCCACTCAGCGCGCCAATGCGGCGCGCGGAATCTAGGAGGTTGGCAATGTCAGCAACTATGAGTGTTCCTCTTCCGACACCAAGTTTTCGTGAAAGCGCCGAAACCGCGATTCCAGCCCGCGAGAACGTAAAGTTTTACCAGGTGGGCTCCTATGCGGTGGGTAACCGCCTGGCAGAACTTGATTATCGTTCGGTGCAATCTGACCCGAACCGGGTTAATTCATTAACTTCCGGTCACCGCGCTTGCCAGGGGTGCGGGGAAGCCTTGGGGGCGCGTTACGCCCTCGATACCGCAATGGAAGCTGCTGGTCGCGACCTAGTAGCGGTTAATGCTACCGGCTGTTTGGAGGTTTTTTCTACTCCTTACCCGGAAACTGCTTGGACGATTCCCTGGGTACATTCCCTGTTTGGTAACGCTCCGGCGGTTGCTTCGGGGGCGGCGGCGGCGCTTCGCGCTAAAGGCAAGAAAACCCGAGTGGTTGCCCAGGGCGGTGATGGCGGCACTGTCGATATTGGTATGGGTTGCCTGTCGGGAATGTTTGAACGCAACGACGACGTTCTCTATATTTGCTATGACAATGGTGCCTATATGAACACTGGGGTGCAGCGCAGCGGGGCGACTCCGCCCGCGGCGCGGACTGCCACTACCCAGCCGGTTGGCGAAAAACCCGGAAACGTGTTTGGTCAGGGTAAAGATGTGCCGCGAATCGCCATGGCGCACGAGGTTCCCTATGTTGCTACCGCGACGGTCGCAGATTTGCGCGACCTGGAATATAAAGTACGTAAAGCTATGACTTTTAGCGGTTCGCGCTATATTCATGTGCTGGTTCCCTGCCCGCTAGGTTGGGGCGCGCCCTCTAACCTGACTATTCGCCTGGCGCGCCTAGCCACCCAATGTGGGCTTTTCCCGGTTTATGAGGCAGAGCATGGCGAGATTACCTCGGTAACTAAGCTGCGCCGCCCGGTGCCGGTTACTGAATATATGCGTCCTCAGCGCCGTTTCGCTCACGTGTTTAAGCCAGGTCAAGAGGATGTCCTACAAAGAATGCAGCAAATCGCTGACCGGAATATCCGTCGCTACGGTTTGATTGATCCTGATCAGCTTGATGAGGACGTTTTGGAACGTATTTTGGCGGCCGGGGAAGATCCCGAGGGCCGCTACACGAAACGAATTATCGAGGAAGCGTCAAAAGCTAAACGTACCCAAAGTGATGTTTTAGCGGCGCAACCTGCTTCGGGGGAAACTTCGGCTTCTGCAATGCGCCATCTCGCCGCTAATGCGGACGTAAAGGGGGAAAACTAAATGACTGCGACTGAGCTGCCTACACCTAGAGTTCGGGCTGAGGAGAGCGCTCCTTGGGCGGTGACTTTGAATGTGGGGTCTTCGCTGGCGAACGAAACTGGTTCTTGGCGTACTGAACGTCCGGTTTATGTGCATATGCTTCCTCCTTGTAATAAGGCGTGTCCGGCGGGCGAAAACGTCCAGGCTTGGCTTTACCATGCCGAGGAGGGCGATTACGAGGCCGCTTGGCGCGAAATCATGGTAAATAACCCACTACCGGCAACTATGGGACGGGTGTGTTATCACCCTTGCCAGACTGCCTGTAATCGAGGTCAGGTTGATGAAGCGGTAGGGATTAACGCGATTGAGCGTTTCCTGGGCGATAAAGCCATTGAACAGGGCTGGAATGTTAGCGTTGATGCTGCTCCCAGCGGTAAACACGTACTGGTAGTGGGGGCAGGACCTTCGGGGCTTTCTGCTGCCTATCATCTGCGCCGTCTAGGTCACGAGGTCACGGTTAAAGATGCCGGTCCGATGGCGGGCGGAATGATGCGTTTCGGGATTCCGAAATATCGTCTGCCCCGCGAGGTGCTCGATGCCGAGATTAAACGCATCGAGGATTTGGGGGTGCGTTTCGAGTTCAACTCTAAGGTTGAAAACGTTGATGACGTGACCGATGATTTTGATGCCGTATTTTTGGCAGTCGGTGCCCATATTGGGCGTCACGCAGATATTCCTGCTGGTGGCTCTGCGAAAGTTATGGACGCGGTTCAGCTGCTTGCCGATATGGAGGGCGAGGACAAGCCGATGCTAGGGCGGCGGGTTGTTATCTATGGCGGGGGTAATACCGCTATTGATGCTGCCCGCACCGCCAAACGTCTGGGCGCGGAAGAAGCGGTGATTGTGTATCGCCGTAACCGTGACCGGATGCCTGCCCACGATTCTGAGGTTACAGAGGCCGAGGAAGAGGGGATTATGATGCGCTGGCTTTCCACTATCAAACATATTGATGGCGGCAAACTTACGGTCGAAAAGATGGAACTGGACGAGAACGGTTTCCCTCAACCGACCGGCGAATTTGAAGAACTCGGCGCTGACTCGGTGGTGATGGCGCTAGGTCAGGAATCTGATTTAGGTTTGGTTGAGCGCGCCCGCGATATTGAAATCGAAAAGGGGGTCGTTCAGGTCGATGGTCAAATGATGACCGGTCGCCGCGGCGTGTTTGCTGGTGGGGACATGGTTCCTTCGGAGCGTACCGTTACAGTGGCGATTGGCCACGGCAAGAAAGCTGCCCGCTATATTGACGCTTTCCTGCACGGCACCGAGTACCACAAGCCTCCGGTTACTGGGGACGCTACCTATGATCGCCTTACTAACTGGTATTACGCAGATGCTCCGCACCGGGTACGCGCCAAGATTGAGTCTGCCCGCCGGTCTTCTACTTTTGACGAGGTAGTGCAGGGATTAGATCAGGATTCTGCCCTATTCGAGGCGCGGCGTTGTATGTCTTGTGGCAACTGTTTCGGTTGCGATAACTGTTTCGGGGTATGCCCGGATAACGCTATCAAGAAGATTAAGCCCGGCGAATACGAGTTCAAGTATGACTATTGCAAGGGTTGCGGTATTTGTGTCGAGGAATGTCCTTGCGGTTCCATCATGATGGTTCCAGAGGAAAACTAGCCGGTGATTAGGCGCGCTAGCGAGTAAATCGGAACCGATATAAACAGGGTAGGCAGCAGGGCGAGGGCTAATTGTCGCCAGCGATAGTTTTTACCTGCGGGTACGACAAACAGTACGTTTATGCAGCCAACCAGCAGCCCGGAGCCGAATCCTATCCCCAGGGTGGTTGCCCAGATTGCCAGGGAGGGGTTGCGGTTGGCGAAGGGGATTGCCAGTGCCAGGTCTGAATATCCGTATAGCACAAAATAGGTGAGTATCCCGGCAGCGATTACCCCTGCCAGGATGCAATATAGCCAGCGAATCCAGGCATGTTTGGTGGGCAGCGCGAGCGTCAGGCACGCTAGCCCCATGGCTGGTAGCGCCGCCATAGCCAGGAGGTTCATAGTGGGGTAGGCGGTGGATAGTCCCCAGGCGGAACCGGCTGCTACCAGGGCACATCCGGTGACTGTGCTGGATAGTGACCAGGTTGTTAGGGGACGGTGTTTACCGCGGGTCATTTCGGCGATAAAGGCTGCGAATACACACCAGGAGAGCACCAGAGGCACCCAGGTGAGATTGGAGGTTAAAAAGGCCGTTAGGAGGCAACCGATTCCGCTTAATCCCACTACGATGGCGGTGCGTGGGGGGCTGGGGGCTTGAGAAAGGCTGCCCCAACTTATCGCGACCAGTACGGTTACTGTCCCGGCAACTATTACCAGCACGTAGGGGTTCCAGTTCAGGAATAGCAACATAGCTAGAGGCGGGAGCGCCGCTAACAGGGCGACCCACCAGGGGCGGGCAGCTATGGGGGAAGGAGAGTGTTTTAGGTTGGCTGCCATATCTTCCATGTTCTTGATGTTCTCACGGGTTTTGCTCTACGCCCAATTAGTTGTGCCTATTGGATAGCTTTTCATCTACTCTACTAGGCTGTTGTTTATGATGGATTTACCTTTGGGACTGGCGAAGGAATTGATTCCTTTGGCATGGCTTTTGGGTTCTTGGCGGGGCTGGGGTACGGCTCGTTTGTGGAAGAACCTGGAAGATGCTGATGATGAGCGCCAGGAATGTTTTATTTGGCAGGAGACTTCTTTCCGCGCTACTGGCACTTCGCTGCAGCAGGTAACGCTAACGTGGGGTGCACAGGCATTGGGGCAAGAGCCTGATATGCGCGCTGATGCGGCGACGGGGCTTTCTCAGTTACGTCGGGGTGCTTTGCTGTGGCGGGA
This sequence comes from Varibaculum sp., assembly GCF_008661855.1. Classification (NCBI taxonomy): domain Bacteria; kingdom Bacillati; phylum Actinomycetota; class Actinomycetes; order Actinomycetales; family Actinomycetaceae; genus Varibaculum; species Varibaculum sp. Next base: position 44,984 of record NZ_RPZY01000008.1, on the reverse strand, counting down.
GGATACTGCCTGGCAGGTGAGGGCGTCGGCGGTTGCTGATAGTGAACAGGAGGCGAGGGCGCGCTGCCGCTTGGATAGTAATGGCGGCCCGTTTACCAGCGAGGTTTCTTGGGAAGCGGTTTCGATGGGGCCTCGGGTTATGGTTTCTTCGCTTAGCGCCCCTAATCCTTTTGAAAAGTTTTCGCGAATGATGGGGCTGGTTTCTTCAGAGCTGTTTTGGGCGCAAGACTCGGTGCTGTTGGACGGAAAGAGCGAGTCTGATTTTTCGGCACGCTTGCTACGTATTCCCGCTGGCGAGGAAACTTTGAATGCTCCGGGGGTGCGCTCGCTTCCGATGCGAGAGGAGGGTTTGCAGTGACTTTTGTTGATAACCAGGTGGCTTTACTCTCGGGGCTTGGGGTTTGTGAGACTGGTTTGGAAGTTTTGACGATTTCAGGCCCGGATGCCCCCTCGTGGCTTACTACTTTGTCTTCGCAAAAAGTTGCGGATATGCCTGCCGGTGAGAGCCGTGAAATGCTGTTTTTAGATGCGACAGGTCATGTTAGCCATACTGCCGGAATTGTTTGGGCAGGTGAGGTGGCTTGGCTATTTTCTGCTGATGCGCCCGGCTTGGCGGCGTTTTTGGAGTCGATGAAGTTCCACTCGCGGGTGGAGGTTAAGCTGCGTTCTGATTTGTTAGTTTGGGGGTTTTTTGCCCCCAGCGCTGCCCGAGAGGTGTTGGCGGAGTTTGGGCCTATCTGGGCTGACCCTTGGCCGGGGGTTACTGCGGGTGGCACTGCCTATTCTCCTCGCGATTTGGTTCATCCCGGCGAAAGCTATGCTGCGTATTTAGGGGTGGTTCCTCGCGCCCAGTTGCCGCAGGTACGTGCCCGTTTGAATTCGGTTTGGGCTGATTGTTCTTGGCCGGTGGAAACTGAGGATGGCTATAGTTTGTCGGCTCCGGTTTTTGCTGAGGTTTCTGATTGGGATGCTTTGCGGATTGCGGCGTGGCGTCCTTATGGTCGTGATATTGATAAGCGTACTTTGCCGCACGAGTTGGATTGGCTGCGCACGGCGGTACATCTTAATAAGGGATGCTACTGCGGGCAGGAGACGGTGGCACGAATCGTTAATTTGGGTCGCCCGCCGCGTCGCGCCGTGTTTTTGCAGCTTGATGGGGCGCTTTCACAGTTGCCTCCTCCTGGGGCGGAGCTGTTTTCTGCTGATGGCCGGGTGGGTAGTGTGCTTTGCTGCGCTAATCATTTTGAGGACGGCCCGATTGCTTTGGGTTTGGTTAAGCGCGCGGCTCCTCTGGGGCAGTTAAGTGTTTCGTGGCGAGCCGGGGACGAGGAGTTTTCTTTACCGGCTTTGCAACGCCTGATTGTGGATTCTTCTGGGGTTTCTTGGCGCGGGCAGGTGAGTGTTGATCGCAAAGGCTTTTTTGATTTGAAACCGCCCTCTGCTGCACGTTCTTTGAATATCGGTGGATAGGTAGGGTTTTATGCGCTCTCTAGTTCAACGGGTTTCATCGGCAAAGGTCTCCGTAGCGGGGGAGGTAGTCGGCCGTCTTGACCGCCCAGGACTGTTGGTGTTTGTGGGGGTTACCCCCGGTGATGGGCAGGCTGAGATTGATTGGATGGTGCGCCGTCTGCTTAATCAACAGGTTTTTGAGGACGGATCGTCAGTTTTCAGCGCGGGCGCGCCTTTGTTGGTGGTTTCGCAGTTTACTTTGTATGGCTCGGTTCGTAAGGGGCGCCATCCCTCGTGGACTCATGCTGCGCCGGGTGAGGTGGCCCGTCCTATTTTTGAGAAACTGGTTGCGGATTTGCGCGCTGGGGGCGCACAGGTTCAGACCGGGCTTTTTGGGGCTATGATGCAGGTTTCCCTGGTTAATGAGGGGCCTTTCACTTTGTGGCTGGCAAAGGAGCCAGCGGGCTTTCCGTTGTGAGTTGCTCCTTTTATTCGTGAGTCGCCCTGCCAGTTGGCGCGGTAGCCGGTGGTGGCTAAGGAAACGGTCGCGCTATAGCTGAGTGCTTTAGTTGGGTTCGGGGGTATAGGGGTTGTTTCAGTGGCTGGCGGCGAATCCAGACCGGACGCTCTAATGGGTTTTTAATTGTTAGGGGCGTTGTGGAGGGTGTTTTCCCTGTGAATCTATGCACGTTTTATGGCTCTTTGTCAGCAAAGAATCGCGAAACCCGCTGCTATTAGCGACTTAAAATCTAAAGATTGGCGAAGTAAATGGCGAAGAACTCCCTAAATGCTATTGCGTTTCTGCATGAAAATCTAGTAATATGGTACTTGCATATAAAATATATTAACTGTACTCAGACAAGTTAATAGTGTTCCTGTCGGCATTAACAACAGGTCAGGTCCCTCCAGACGGGCATTTGGGCATGACATAACCCAGACGAACGTCTCCTCAGGACTTGTTGGTGGAGATGCCGATCCCTCCTTCTAGTAGACACAGGATGAATAATGATTAACAGTCAAACTGCGAAGTTGTTGCGGCGCTGGATTGTTGCAGGTTTAGCTGCCGCTTTAGCTCTGGTCTGGACTATCACCACCTTGGTAGCCCCCTCCCAGGCCGCCTCCGACCAGACCTACAATATTTCCGATACCTTTAGCGGAACCAGTTCTCAACAGTCAGTTTCCTTTAATATGGCTGGCGGTTGGAATAAACCGGGTGCGATATTGAACCCGACCGTAGATACCTGGAGTCCGCAGTGGCAGTCGTATGAAGATTACGCAGCGCAAAATAATCGCAGTCAGGCATTCAAAGACGCTGTGGCTCGTAACTACGTAGATAACGAAAACGCTGTATCTACTTACCAAAGGTATTTTGCGATTGAGTCCTACCCAGCAGCAGCTCATAGCCCGATTATTGGTGGTGTCTTCTGCGCCGATCCGCAAGTGATAACAAGCGCGGATTACCACACGGGAAATTCGAGCGACCTCCAGAAGAAAGCAAATAATCTGGAGATGACCCTTGACCCCAACCGAGCCATTTCAAATCATCTTGGAAAAAATAAGAACTCCGCTTTCCAGATGAGTAGCGACAAACAGAAGCAGATGCAGGTACTGGCCTATCTCTACCAAGGTGGAGACCCTCGTCTGGAATACGTAAAAGCGGATAAATCAGTAGCCGCTCAGGAATTTATACGGCAGAATCAGGAAGTATTCGACGCCTACAACACGGCAATGGCGCAGTTTGCGGGTAAGACTGTCCCACAGAAAAATGGTATGGCTCAGGTGATTGCGTGGTACATCACCAAAGGACAGTGGTGGCAGCTTGATGACCCCAATCTTAATGCAGCGGCATGGACTGCCTATAACAATATCGTTAAATTAGCTGGTCAGCCTCTAAAGCTCTGGGAAGCTTACCAGGCGTTAAAGAAGAATCAAAACATCAAAGACAAGCAAGAATACGAGAAAGCACTAGCAGAGTGGAAGAAAGCCACCCAAAAAGCTATCGCCGAACAAGACGCTCTTTATAAAACTAACTCTGAGCTTCTTAGTTCGCTGAAAATCGCGGTTTACCGCGCGAATGATAAGCAATTTAGAGTGCAGCTAACAGGTTCATCACAGGCAGCTGCTATGCTTGAGAAGTACGGCAAGGTTACCTTGACCGGTACTAACGTAAAGATTCCTAAGAACGTAACCATTGCGCAGCTAAGCGAAGGCATCCTGGTGGATGCGGAAGTACCAGCCGGCACTGCTTGCGGAAGCAAAGTTGGTGCCTCCCTTACCGCGGAATTTAGCGGCGATATGGAAATGTCAGCTGTTTATGTGTTTAGCAAAGGAACTGAGAAGTTTCAGCGTCAAGTAATCCTGAACAAATACAGAATTCACGTCTCTGGAAACTCTACGCATAGCTTCGATTTCGAGACTACCTGCCCGGTGGCTCCGGATCCTAGCATCGGCACTACTTTAGAGGGTACTGATGGCGCTAAAGCAATCGATACCGCGGGTAAAGCCAATACTGACACGGTCACCCTCACCGACAAGGTAGCCTTTAAGAATCTTAAAGGCGGACAAAATTACGTCATTAAAGGCGAACTGGTAGACGGTGACGGCAACAGCGTAGGCGTAACCGCCGTCTCTGACCCCTTTGACCCCAAAGCGTCCGGGGCAAGCGACAACGGCAATGGCTACTATTCCGGAACCATCAACATCAAGTTCCAAGTACCAGTAGCTAAAATCCGCGAAAATGCGAAACTGGTAGCATTTGAGACCCTCTATCAAGGCACCAACCCTGACACCGGGACCAAAGTTACCGAACACAAAGACAAGACCGACGAAAACCAGACCGTCACCGAAAAACCCCGCATCGGGACCAGTGCCCAGGCACAAGGCGAATCCACCGATAACGGTAAAGTAGCCGTACCCGAAGAAGGTAAAGACGTCCTCATCAAAGACACGGTTACCTGGAACAAGCTGAACCCCGGAACCTACACCCTCAGCGGACAGCTGATGAAGAAAGTAGGAAACCAGGTAACCCCGGTAGAGGGCACTAAAGCGGCTAAAAACTTCACGGTAAACACCGGAGAGCTAAAAGGCGTCCAAGAACTAACGTTCACCCTGCCTGCTAAGCAAATCGAAGCAGGTGCCTCCTATGTGGTGTACGAAAAAGTATTTAAAGGTGCTGACAACACTGCTGGAATCCTCGTGGCATCCCACGAAGACCCCAACGACAAGGGACAGACAGTAACCGTTAATCCCAAACAGCACAAGCTACCTACCATTAAAACCAAAGCGTGGGTACGTGACGACGGTAACACCCTGATTTCCAGCGTTGAAGCAAACGGCAAAGACTTCAAAGTCAAAGACCAAATCGAATACCAAAACCTGAAAGCCGGAACCTACACCGCTTTCGCCACCCTGGTAAACAAAGACAACCCGAAAGACATAATCGCTAACGGACGTCAAGTATTCACCAACGGCACCGAAAACGGAAGCACCCTGGTAGAACTCACCGTACCCGGTTCCAAAGTAAAAGCCGACGGCAAATACGTAGTATTCGAACGCATCTACCAAGGCGAGCAAAGCACCGAGCCGAGTGGCGACCCCTACGCGAAACACGAAGAAATCACCGATGGCTCCCAAACCATCACCGTAACCCCCAAGAACCCGGTACCTGCCGAGTTCAAGATCGTTAAAAAGACCGTCGGTGGCAACACCGATAGCGATCGGGTATTCGACTTCGATGTAAGCTGCGACGGATTCAAGACCACCGCCACCGTGCTAGTGCGTAAAGGCACAACCCAAGGAGAAACCAAAGTCTCCAGCCCCGCACTCACCAGCGGCATGAGCTGCCAGGTAAGTGAAAAAGCAGTAACCGACACCCTGAACACGGTAAAAGTGAAATTCACTGGCACCGAAACCAGCAGTGACGGTACCGTAGCGCGGTTTAACCTCACCGAGGACAACGCTAAGACCGTAGTGGTGACGGCCACCAACACTTACACTCCGAAAGAAGCAAAATTCACCGTTCGTAAGAACGTAGAAGCAGCCGGAGTAACCCACTTCAATGTGCCAAACTCTTTCGACTTCTCCTACAAGTGTGACGGTGACTCCACCTGGAACGCTATACCTAGCTTGAAAGCAGGAGAAACCTCTGCGGCAATCAAAGTAAAGCCCGGCGTAACCTGCCAGATTAAAGAAAACAGCGCCACCCCGGATAACCTAAACCGGCAGCTCCAATGGCAAGGCGCCCAAAGCGAAGCCGCAGGAATAGCAACCTTCAAGGCAGAAGCTGCCAACCAGCTCGCCCTCGTCGCCACCAACACCTACACCGAGAAGACCGGGCAACTGGAAATCTCCAAGCAGGTAGTAGACGGAACCGCTGGCGCCGGCACCATTCCGCGCACATTTGAAATGAAATACATCTGTGCTACCGGACAGAAGGCCGAAAGCGTAACCAAGAAGCTAACCTCCATTAGCGTAAACAAAGGTGAAACCAAGAAGATTACTGGTATTCCAGTAGGTTCACAGTGTGCAGTCTACGAAGATACCACCGGTATCAACGTACCCAACACCACTTTGACCACCACCTTTAATGGTCAAGCACCTCAGCAGGTAACCATCGGGGGACACGTTCTGCATAACGCAGCACTGTCCACCCCGATTAAAGCTGGCGAAAGCCAAAAAGCCACCATCAACGTAGAAAACAAATACGTAAACCAAAAAGTTGGCGGCTTTGAGGTAGAGAAACTCGTCTCCGGAGTAGTAGATCCCGGCACCGTCCTCAAAGACGTCGCCTTCGACTTCGGATACTCCTGCCAGATTCCCGGCAACGCTAACGCGGTTAAAGGCAGCTTCAAGCTCAAGCACGGTCAAACCTTCACCAGCGCTGACCCTGCCAACCCGCAGCTAAACAACCTGCCCGTAAACACAGTATGTAAAGTATGGGAAGAAACCCCCAAATCCAGCGAAAACGCTGACTATGTAGGTTCCAGTTTGCAGGCAAGTGCCACCAACGGTGCGGAAGTAACCGGAACTGATGGGAAACTTGAACTGACCATCAAGCTGAATAAAGCCGCTGCTAAAGCTAAGATTTTGGCGACCAACAATTACAGCCAGCAGCTCGGCGGATTCACCTTAAAGAAAGAAGTTCAGGGCAGCGCCGACAAGGCACTAAATATCCAGTCCTACAAGTTCAAACTAACCTACAAGGACGGCTCCAACACCCAAGAGATTGAAAAAGCAATCACCCCCGGTGGTTCCTACTCTGCCTGGGGTCTGCCCCTCGGTAGCCAAGTACAGGTAGAAGAACTCGGAGCTATCGACAACAACGGCAAGTTTATCCCGTTCAACGAGCTATCCACCGCCCAGGTAAACCACTCCCTCAGCTGGAATGGAACCCGCGATGATAACTCCACTGCCGCCACCAACAGCTTCACCATCAATAAAGCGATGACCGAAGCCCAGTGGAAAGAAAACGGTAAACAAGCCAACCTGGTAGTTAAAGCCACCAACGTCTACAAGCAGATTGAACAAAAAGGCACTTTCTCCGTGCAGAAGACCACGGTTAAAGTAGCCGGTGAAAGCGCCGCTAAGGTAAAGGACTTACCTGCCAGCTACAACTTCACCTACAACTGTGAAGGCACTCAAGGCAACATCAACAATGTAAAGCCCGGTGGAGAACCAGTAGTAGCGCCCGCACAATTCAAAGCGGGAACCGTCTGCACCCTAACCGAGCAGCAGATTCTACCTGCCGGAACCAACGGTCAAACCGTTAGCTGGACAGTAGACGGTAAAGGCGCTGGAGTCGGCTCAGCCTCCGGACAAAGCGTAACCTTCACCATCGGTGCAGACGCTAAAACCCCGGTAAAGGTACAGGCAGCCAACGAATACCAGACCCCCGATAGACCCCGGATTGCTACCGAGCTTAAAGGCGAAGGACGCAATGGGAATATCGACTTGGTTCAGGAAGCTGACTACACCTACACCTTGACCGATAAGATTAGTTACTGGAACCTGCAAGTCGGCAAGACCTACAAGTTCTCCGGTGAGCTAGTTGTGCCCAACGCTGACAAGACCAGCGCCACCGGCACCGGTATTAAAGCCGAAAAGGAAGTTACCATTACCAGCCCCAACGGCGTAGTGGAACTGCCGTTCAAGCTAACCCAGGCGCAAGTACTCAAATACTCAACCCTGGTAGCCTTCGAACAGCTTGACCTGAAAGTAGACGGCGGATTCGAACCGGTCACCGACCACAAAGATCCGAAAGACGAAAACCAGACCAAGCATGTGAACCCCTGGATAGCCACCGTGCTAACCGACGAGGCGAAGAACAAGCAGATTGACACCACCGGAAAAGCCGATAGCGATATCGTAAACCTGGTAGACGTGGTTAAATACCACAACCTGGAAGCAGGAAAGACCTATCACCTCACCGGAAAACTGGTAGACGGTAAAGGGAACCCGATTGGTGTAGACGCAACCTCTGAGCCGTTCACCGTGCCCGGAGAAGCCGGAACCCGCCAGTCAGGCGAAGTCCAGATGACCTTCAAAGTCACCGTGGCTCAAATCCGTCAAAACGCCAAACTGGTAGCCTTTGAGTACCTTCGTGACGGGAAACCGAACAACCCCGGTGATGGAACAGTAGTCACCAAGCACGAAGATCCTAAAGATGAAAACCAGACCGTAAACGAAGGTCCACGCGCCGGAACCACCGCAACCAACACTGCGGGAACCAAAGTATTCGACGCTAAGACCCCGGCCAAAGTGCTAGACCGCGTAACCTGGTCGAAACTACCTGCCGGAAACTACGTACTGGTCGGCACGCTGATGGACAAAGGAACCAACCAGGCAGTACCGAACGTTACCGCCCCGGTAGTGAAGTTCACGGTAGCACCTGACCAGCTGAGCGGCGTCCTAGAAATGACCTTCCAGATACCCGCCGAGCAGGTCAAAGCCAAGTCGCAGTTCGTAGCGTTTGAAAAGATTTACCGTCAAGGAGACGTTGACGATAACGGCAAAGTTATCGGCGACAAGACCCCGGTAGTAGAACACTCCGATTTGAACGATGCGGATCAGACCGTAACCATCGGTGAAGAACCGCAAAGCCCGGTAACTCCGAAACTATCCCTAGAAAAGGTAGTCAGAAGCGAAGGACTAGAGATTCCTGCCTCCAAAGAGTTCAACTTCACCATGAAGTGCTCCAACCCGGCAGACGGAACTACCAAAGAACATCACTACTCTGTGACCGCAGGAACTCCGGTAGCACTCCACTACATTAAAGGCGCAAACTGTACTCTGACCGAGGACAAAGCTGCCGCTAAAGTAGCAGGAATCGCTCCCACCAAGACCGAGTTCACCGCGAACTCACCGAAAGTAGGGTTAATCAGTTCGGAAAACACCGCATCATTCAAGATGCCGGCAGAAGAACTCACCGAAGTGAATATCAAGTTCACCGCGACCAACACCTACCCGGTACCCGAAAAGCCGACCGTAGCGACCTCCGCCAAGGATGCCGCCGGCACCAAGGGAATGTATGGGCAAACCAAGGACGCTAACCAGGTTTACGCCGGAAGCTCCGCCGAGATTATTGATGAAGTTTCCTGGGCAAACCTCTTGCCTGGTGACTACGTACTCATCGGTAAACTCATGGACAAGGCAACCGGAAACCCGGTAACCTCCTACAGCTCCGCTCCGGTTAAGTTCACGGTTAAAGAGGGCGAAAAGAACGGTAAACAGGACATCAAGTTCACGGTTACCGGTGACTCGCTGAAAGCCAACAACTCCTACGTGGTATTCGAATATGTTTACCGTGCAGGAGACGTCAACGGGGTAACCCCGAACCAGGACGCGAAAGTAGTTGCCAGTCACGAGGACATTAAAGACAGTGACCAAACCGTTCAGGCAATCACTCCTCCGTCTCCACCCGCAGCGAAAGTGAAAGTAAAGAAGACGGTAGAGGCTACTGGCATGAGCGTAGCTGGAAACCGCGCCTACTACTTCACCATTACCTGCCATGACAAGGATGGTAAAGAGGCTGGAACCAGTACCCTACTGGTACGCCCCGACGCTCCTACCGAGGTAAACGGACTACGTACCGGTTACGTATGCTCCATTACCGAAGATTTGCGCAACGCCATCGAGCAAGAGGTAACCCCCTCAGTTTCGCTAACCAGCGGAACCGCAGGATTCAGCGTGCAGCAAGACTCCACCGCAGGGTCGGCACACTTCACAGTACCGGCAGCAACCGAACAGGTTCCGGAAGTACTGGTGAACGTGACCAACACCTACAACAAGATGGGAAAACCGGAACTGCAAACCAACGCGGTAACCGATAACGGTACTCAATCAGTACAGGCCGGAACCGCGACCACGGTAACCGACACCGTTACCTGGAAGAACCTGCCAGAAGGCAAGTACCTGCTGACCGGTAACCTCATGCACATCAGTGGAAACAACGCTGCTCCGGTAGCGGGAGTAACCAACGAACCAGTGGTAGTTGAAATCACCAAGGACAACTCCTTGGCAGGTAGCACCACCATGAAGTTCAAAGTTCCCGCAAACGCGATCAGTCAAGCTGGCAAGTACGTGGTATACGAATACCTGTACAAGTTGGAGGACACTGATGGCACTAAACCGAAGCCGAATACCTCCGCTGTGGTTTCCCACAACGACCCCAGTGACGATAATCAGACAGTGACCGTTACCGAGGCGCCCTCGGTAAGCACCACTGCGACCACTGACGGGGTAAACGATAAGGAAATCCAAAAAGGGAAAGCTGCGGTCGTAACCGATACCGTAAACTGGAAGCATCTAGCAGCCGGTGAATACATCGCCCTAGGTGAACTGGTAGACCAAAAAGGTAACCCGGTAGCGGGCGCAACCACTAAAGCGGTAGCGTTCACTGTAAACCAGGGAGAAGATGCCGGAAGCGTAGTTACTAAGTTCCAGGTACCGGCATCGGCAACCACCAATGCCGGAACCAAGTTCGTAGTATTCGAGCGAATCTACCGTGCCAGTGACGTTGATTCCAAGACCGGAAGGCCTGCCGACAACGCTAAGCCGGTGGTATCCGAACTTGACCTCAACTCGGCCAACCAGACCGTGACAGTCGTAGAAAAGCCGCAAGGTCCGCCTGCGATTACCTTCACCAAGGTGACCGAAAAAGCCATGGCTGGGGAAGTACCTGACCAAGACCGCAAGTTCAAGTTCACCATCAGCTGCGACAAGAACTTCGGGGGCGCCTTCGAGTTCGAAATGCCCGCGGGAGTATCAGCTTCCCTACCTGGAGGTAAGCAGCTACAGAGCGGAACAGTATGTACCCTCACCGAGATGCTGACCGATGAAGCGAATCCGGACGGAATCCTTCCGAGCGCGATTAGCTTCAGCTCCTCCAATCCGGCAATGACGGTCTCGAAGATAAACAACCAGACAGCCCAGTTCACGGTACCTAACGTAGATACTGATGTGATTCCGGAAATCCAAATCACTATTAGGAACGTCTACAGCAAGGAATACCCGACGCTCGGAACGGTTGCGCGCGACAATGCCGACCAAGACAAGGTAGTAAACGTTAAGAAAGGCGAACCCGCCCAAGTTCAAGACGTTGCCACCTGGAAGAACCTGCCTGCTGGTGACTACACCATGATTGGTACGCTGATGGACAAACTAACCGGCAAGCCAGTTATCGGTGCTAACACCCCTGCAGTAAACTTCACTGTCAAGAAAGGTGAAAAGACCGGGACAGTTACTGCCCTATTCACCGTGCCCGCCGAAAACGTCTCTACCAAGGCAAGCTGGGTAGTATTTGAAAAAGTCTACAAAGCTGGCGACGTAACCGACGGCAAGGTGAAAGATGGAGCCAACCCGGTTGTTGATCACGCGAATATCGAGGACGCGGATCAGACCGTCAGCGTAACTCCACCTCCTGCCGGACCGGAACCCAAGACTCCTGAAATCGCTACCGTTGCGAAGAATGGAACCACCTACACAGATGGAACCAAAGATTCCAACCTAGGCAAACAGGTTCTAACCGCCGGTCAAGATGCAATCGTCGTAGACACCGTTAAGTGGAGCAACCTGGAACCGGGTGAATACACCATCACCGGTACCCTGATGGATAAAGCCACTAAAGCGCCTGTAACCTACCTAGACAAGGACGGAAAGCAGCAAAACGGGGCAGAAGCCACCAAGGGTTCATTCACCGTGAAGAAAGATGAAACCAGTGGGGAAGCCAAAGTCTACTTCCGGGTGAAAGGTCAAGCGATTCAAGCTAATAACCAATATGTGGTGTACGAGGATCTATACAAGACCGCAGACACCACCGATGGTAAACCCAACCCGGGTGCGGAAATCGTTGCCAAACACCATGACATTAACGATGCGGCACAAACCCTGAGCGTAGATAACCCCACGCCAGGAACTCCGCCAGAGACACCTAAGACCCCGAACACTCCAGGAACTACACCACCTCCGAATCCGGGCACCACACCGCCCCCATTCCCGCGGGTAGTTCGCACCATCCTAGCCAAGACTGGTTCAACTACCGGAATCATGGTTATGACTGGTGTTCTGGCAATGGTAGCCGGAGTTGGATTAGTGCTAATCCGCCGCTACCAGCGTGAAGAACTCGAGGACTAGGAAACTAAACATAAATGAATAACTAGAAGGACCTTGGGGTCGGAAGATAATCTTCCGACCCCAAGTGCTATATAGCCGCCCTCCCTTTCGGGGGTTGTAATCTGCGTGTTAAAAAGTGGGTCTGGCTCGGTAAAAGCACTCCGGGGACCCCGTGACCTGCTTCGCAGGTCAAGCCCCTCTCGTATCTTTTACCGGCCGCGACCCTGGTGTTTTGCCAGAAAATCGTTCTCTGGTTAACGTTTCTGCCGCTTTATTCCACCCGAAAGGGAGCGCGGGGGAGGGTCTTATCTTTGTCTGGTACTTTCTAAGCCGCTCACGTACTTGAATAGATCTGGAACGGTAAAAGGATATCTGTGTGAAGCGGGCATAAGTTTTATCCGAGCAGGTGCGGTGGGCATAGAGTTCGTGAAATACCGCCGGTATTTTGCGAACTCTGGGCAGGAGGAAAAACTTATGCCCGCTTCCTCGCTAGTCAGGGTCTGCCTTATTACCGAGCCAGACCCGTTCCAGGGTGTGGGCTGGTTGCACTGCGCAATTGGCATAGCAATGCCCTCCCTGCTTTTGGCAGGGAGGGCAGCTTTAACTATTTGAATGATTTACGGTTTACTTTTCAACCTTATCTTTAACCGCATCAACGGCATCCTGGGCTTTGTCGGCAACGTCCTCGGCAACCTCTTTAGCCTTGTCCTGAGCGTCCTCGACAGCTTCTTTCGGGTCAAACTCGCTGACCTCGACGTCCTCCCAGTATTCTTCAGCCCAAGGGTCGTCAACCGGCTGGGAACGGCGGTAAAGTAGATAGCCAATTCCGCCAGCTAAAGCCGCCAAAATCAGGAACAAGAAAGTCTTACGTCCTCGCTTTGGTGAAGACTTGCCAACCTTTTCCGCTAAAGCCTCACGTCCGTTTGCTGAATGTTTCTTCAATTGCTTACTAGCCTCCTTAAAAGACTTCTCGGAATACTTCTTAGCATCTTGGAACTGATCCTTCATACTATCAACCGCGCTCTCAACAGTGGGCATCAAGTCAGAGGTAACCTTTTCCTGTAAATCTTGAGCACCCTCAATCACGAACTCTTTACCCTGGTCGGCTAAATTACGTGCCTGTTTAACCAGCTTCTTGTATGGGCAGCATTTCTTCATAGTAGCTCCTTTAACTGGACTGAGCCGAGGCGCTCTCGCTTCGGTGATGCCAAATCCTACCATTCCAGTTTAGACGCTGAATGCAAACTTGGGGGAAGAATAAGCCAGGCGATTTCACTAGATTAGACTAAGACAAGTATCGGAATTACCGCATTCATGAAAGGATAAAGGCTATGGAAGCAACAATTCACACTTCAAAAGGCGACATTAAAGTCGAACTATTTCCGGATAAAACCCCGATTACCGTAAACAACTTCAAAGGTCTAGCCACCGGTGAACGCGAATGGCAAAACCCGGCAACCGGACTAAAATCCAATGAACCCCTGTATGACGGCGTAATTTTTCACCGGGTAATCCAGGGCTTCATGATTCAGACCGGCGACCCCCTGGGTACTGGCACCGGCGGCCCCGGTTACCGTTTCGGGGATGAAATCGTACCGGAACTAAGCTTTGACGAACCCTACGTTTTAGGAATGGCAAACGCTGGTCCGGGTACTAACGGTTCCCAATTCTTTATCACCCAGGTGCCAACCCAATGGCTAAACGGCAAACACACCGTGTTCGGAAAAGTTACCGATCAGGCCTCCCGTGACGTGGTAGACGCAATCGCCGCGGTAAGCACCGATGGGCGCGACCGTCCTCTAGAGGACATCACCATCAAATCCATTGAAATCAGCGAATAGCTAAAACTATCCGTAACCACTGGCAAAAAGCCCAAATGAACAGGACAAATGGTTAAAACTGGAAACCGTGTTGATGTAATAAACATTCTGATTATTACCTGCGGGATTGTCTATGTGGCATCTTGGTTATTTCCCAGCCTGGTAGAACAATTTCTGTTCCACCCGGCACTGGGGTTATATCAGCCCTGGAGATTCCTCACCGCCGCGTTCCTCCATTCCGGAATAATCCACCTCGCCTCCAATATGGCGTTCCTGTATATCCTGGGGCAATTAGCCAAACAGGTTATGAGCTCGTTCCAAATCGTCCTAATCTACTTGCTCTCTGCCTGGGCGGGGTCATTAGGAATGGTGATTTGGACACTGCTAACTGGACAGCAAAATGCAGTAGTTGGAGCCTCCGGCGCAGTCATGGGACTATGCGCCGGAGTCTTCGTCTACACTCGAAACCTACACGGAATATCAACCTCACTAGGTGGATTGCTAATCATAAACCTGTTAATCGGTTTCGTAATCCCCAATGTCGCCTGGCAAGCCCACCTAATAGGCGCACTGGCAGGGGCAATCACCGGTTGGGCGCTACACCTGGTAGCAGTAGTTTCCGGCAGGATAGGACGCAAAAAACTAGGGCAAGCAATTCCCGATGTGGTAGACCGTAGGCGCGCCGCTAACGCGGTTAAACGCACCCAAATAATAGGGAACGCGCTAGTAACAGTGATACTGACCACCCTGCTGCTATTGAGTACCCTCGCCTGCTACCTATAGGAAGCGGCAGATACCTATCGCGCCTGTTTCGTCCTCAAAATAAAAGCAGCCTCCGCCGGTAGTGAAACCAGGCGAGCATCTAAGCCAAAAACACCATAATGGACATAGTGGAGAAAATACCACCCGAAAAATCCTCCCCTAAAGGTCAAGGAGAAATATGTTCGAACGCTTTACAGACCGGGCACGCCGCGTAGTCGTTTTGGCGCAAGAAGAAGCGCGAAACCTAGAGCACAACTATATCGGTACTGAACATATTTTGCTGGGGCTGATTCGCGAAGGCGAAGGCGTAGCCGCAAAAGCCCTGGAAATGGCGAACATTACCCTAGAGGGCGTGCGCGAACAGGTCGTCGAGATTATTGGCAAGGGCGAGAACGATTCCAAAGACCATATTCCTTTTACTCCCCGCGCTAAGAAAGTCTTAGAACTGTCAATGCGGGAAGCGCTACAGCTCGGGCATAACTATATCGGTACTGAACATATTCTGCTGGGGCTAATCCGCGAGGGCGAGGGAGTCGCCAACCAGGTGCTCACCAACCTGGGGGTTGATTTGGGCAGTATCCGCCAAAACGTGATTCATCTGCTGTCTGGTTATCCCGGGTCGGCGCAAGATGCCTCTGGTGGAGAAACCGTAGGGGTTGGAACCGGTAGCCAAAAACCTCAAAAATCTGGCTCTGCAATCCTGGATCAGTTCGGGCGTAACCTTTCAGAGGCGGCACGGGAAAACAAACTAGACCCGGTGATCGGACGCGTAAACGAGATGGAAAGGGTCATGCAGATCCTTTCCCGGCGCACCAAGAACAATCCGGTGCTGATCGGGGAACCCGGGGTGGGTAAAACCGCGGTAGTAGAGGGACTTGCGCAGGCAATTGTGCGCGGAGATGTCCCCGAAACCCTGAAAGACAAGCATATATATTCCCTGGATATGGGTTCTCTGATTGCGGGATCGCGTTACCGCGGCGATTTCGAGGAACGCTTGAAGAAAGTTCTGAAAGAAATCCGCACCCGTGGCGACATTATTCTATTCATCGACGAGATTCACACCCTGGTGGGGGCGGGAGCCGCCGAGGGCGCGATTGACGCAGCCTCCATCCTTAAACCCATGCTGGCGCGCGGTGAACTGCAGACCATTGGAGCTACCACTACCGAGGAATACCGTAAATATATTGAAAAAGATGCGGCCTTGGAACGGCGTTTCCAGCCGGTGCAGGTAGAACAGCCCAGCGTGGAAGATACCGTGAAAATCTTGACCGGCTTGCGTGACCGCTACGAGGCACACCACCGGGTAATCATTACCGATGATGCGATTAACGCGGCGGCAACTTTAGCTGACCGGTATATTTCCGACCGTTTCCTACCGGATAAAGCCATCGATTTGATTGACGAAGCGGGCGCGCGCCTGCGTATCCACCGCATGACTGCACCCCCCGAGATTAGGGAAATGGATGACAAAATCGATGAGGTGCGCCGCGATAAAGAGGCCGCAATTGATGCTCAAGATTTCGAGAAAGCTGCGAGTCTGCGCGATCAGGAAAAACAGCTCGGTGAAAAACGCGCCCAGCTGGAGGCCGACTGGAAGTCCGGGGAGGGCGACCGGATTGGCACTGTCGATGAGGACTCTATTGCGGAAATCCTGGCAATGTCCACCGGCATCCCGGTGTTTAAGCTGACCGAAAAGGAAAGCGCGAAACTGCTGCACATGGAAAATGAGCTGCATAAACGGGTTATCGGCCAAAACGAAGCGGTCAGCGCCCTATCGAAATCTATTCGCAGGACGCGCGCAGGGCTTAAAGACCCGAATCGTCCCGGCGGTTCCTTTATTTTCGCCGGTCCTACCGGGGTAGGTAAGACCGAGTTGGCGAAAGCCCTGGCAGAGTTCCTGTTCGGCGACGAGTCAGCGCTAATCCAACTGGATATGTCCGAGTTCGGGGAAAAGCATACTTCTTCGCGCCTATTCGGGGCTCCTCCTGGATATGTGGGTTATGACGAGGGCGGGCAGCTGACCGAAAAGGTGCGCCGCAAACCCTTCTCAGTGGTGCTCTTTGATGAAATCGAAAAAGCCCATGCCGATATTTTCAACACTCTCTTGCAGGTGCTAGAGGACGGGCGGCTGACCGATTCGCAGGGGCGGATGGTTGATTTCAAGAACACCGTAATCATCATGACTACTAACCTGGGTACTCGGGACATAAATAAAGGGGTACAAACCGGTTTCCAGGTCGATAACGACCAGTCCGGCTCCTATGAGAGAATGAAGAACCGGGTTAAAGAGGAACTAAAACAGCAGTTCCGGCCAGAATTCCTCAACCGCGTGGACGAAGTTATCGTCTTCCCGCAACTGGGTATGGAAGAAATCCGCGAGATTGTGGATTTGATGATTGCTAAACTTCAAGAACGTACCCAAGAACAAGATATGACCTTGAAGCTCACCGATGCTGCTCGCGAGGAACTTGCCACTCGCGGTTTCGATCCCGTACTGGGGGCGCGTCCTTTGCGGCGCACTATCCAGCGCGATATCGAGGACGCCCTCAGCGAAAAGATTCTTTTTGGAGACATCGAGCCGGGTCAGGAAATCGTGGTTGATGTACGCGAGGGCGAGGACGGGGAAAAGGAGTTCACCTTCAACGGTAAGTAGACCGCACCTACTCGTCCCCCGTAAGTTGCCTCTCCCGATATATTTTCGCTGTCCCTAGCCGTGCCTCGGTATAGGGACAGTTGAGCTGTAAATGAGGGTGACTTTAAACCCTGTTTAACCCTTGTTTTTAGAACCTATAAGTTCTAAACTGCTAGTGTGTGGACAGTTGATGTTGAGCTAGTATCCCAATGGCTATTAACGCTTGACGAAAACTCGCGTGCGCAGGTAGTAGCGGCTTTGGAGATTCTGCAAGAGCATGGTCCGGCGCTGGGTAGACCCCTGGTAGACAGTATTTCGGGTTCTCGGCACCGAAATATGAAAGAGCTGCGTCCAGGCTCTAGCGGCAAGAGCGAAATCAGAATTCTGTTCGCTTTTGACCCTATTCGGCAAGCTATCTTGTTAGTTGCTGGGGATAAGTCAGGGCAGTGGCAACGCTGGTATCGAAAGAATATCCCCATTGCTGACGAGCTTTATGACTGGCATCTAGAACAGTTGCGAAGGAGGAAGTGAAATGACTGTGACTTTAGATGATTTTCTAACGGAACATCCGGTGGACAGAACTTTAGTTGATTCTCATAAGCAACGGATGATGGCGGAAGTTCGCGCCTATAAGCTGCGGGAACTGCGGGAAGCCTCCGGACTTACGCAGCAGCAACTGGCCGCGCGTATCGGGGTTTCACAACGGCAAGTTTCCAAGATTGAACGCGGAGATTTAGAAAGCACCAAAGTCGGCACTATTAGGGGTTATCTGGAGGCCGTGGGGGGAGGGCTCGCGGTAGAGTTCGTCCGTGGCGACTCCCGTATCCGGGTTGCCTAGAAAGATATCTGGCGCGGTTTTTTCCTACCGGATTCTGCTGGTACGAGCCAAAACTAGCTTCGCGGTCTGCGCTACCTATAATCTCGCTATAATGTGAAGTTAGGAGTTTAAGGAGGGCGCGTGAGTGTAGTTCCACACCCAAAAGCCGAAGCCACAGGGCTTGCGGCTGATTCTAGTCAAACCCGCGCCGCGTCCTCATCGGCAGAAACCTCTTTACCCCCGCGACCATTCCTTGAAAATTCGGGAGAGTATTCCCAGGTAAACCCGATATTATTCTTAGATGTAGACGGTCCGTTAAATCTTTGGGGTAGGGCGGGTCGGCGTATCCTTAACCCCTTATTGCGCGCCCGCCTGGTGCAGCTCAAAGAAGACGGTTCCCTCAACGTTAATCTGGTATTTTCACGCCTCCTGGGAGCAAGACTGCGTGAACTGGCGAAACATTATGAAATTTGCTGGGCTACCTCCTGGAATCAGTGGGCAAATCAGTATCTATCCCCGCTGTTGGGTATCCCTCAGGATTTACCTTGGGTTAATTGCCCGAACGGAGATCCGCGTTCTAAATTTTCCGAAGTTATCACCTCGGCTGAAACCAACAGTTTTGCCTGGGTAGATGATTTCTTGACCGAGGAGGTAGCGGAGGCTGTCCAAGAAAAGTTACATCCTGCCCAAAGTGCGCTTCTAATTTCTCCGCATATTATGTGCGGTATCGATCGCGAAGTTGCTCACCTGCTAAAATGGTTTTCAAAGATGCAGGAAACTGGACGTGAACCTGGCAAACGTGAGGTTCGCAAAGCGGCAGCTATCCTCACTTCTCGGCGAGTGGCTGCCTGGCTGGTCACGCCGGGGATGGGGACCTGTTTAAGTTCGCGAAAGGGGCGAAGCTAGGTGTCTAAGCTAACCATAGATGAGGTGGTCAGGCGCTGCCTTGAGCTAGCTGAGCAGTTGGCACCGGAGCTTGCCGATTCGCGTTTGAGCGAGCTACGTAGCGGAATCGAGCAGGCTCGCGCAGCATTCAAGACGGCAGATTTACCTCGCTGGCAAGTAAAAAGACTGGTAGATACGGTGGCGTTGGCGGGAATGCTTTGCGGTAAAGGTGAGCTTGCTGAAGCGGCTTTCGGTTTATGGATGAAAGCCGGGCAGTCCATTTCCCAAAATCCGGCATCTCTAGTTTTGGAGGCTCTGCCAGATTTAGGAAAACAGGTCTACACAGAACCAAAGAAGGCGGGGGTAGCGCAACTAGCACTACAGCCCGCCCTAGACCCTGAGCCACTATCACCGCAGGTAGCGACACCTGTGCATCCTCAAACAGTAGCTGCAGCGCCGCTACCCCCAGTACCGACGCAACCAACAGCGCCGATAGCACCACAGACGGGGGCGGAGCTAGCTCCCAGCTATTCTCCTACAGGCTCTATTGCACAGGAGGTAACCAGCGCGAAGTGGGGAAATAGCGTTGAGGAATCACCTGCTGAGGGCGTTCAGGTCACCCCGCCGGTTCAAAGCCCGCAAAATAACTCGGAACGCTTACCTGAAGATACAGGTGAGAACCAAATCTCTGGAATGGGTTTAGCTGCCATGGTTTCAGCGGCTTATGCTGCCGCCAATGATTCACCTAGCCCTACCAGCTCAACTGCTCCCAGCTGGCGCACCCCCAGCGGTGAATTATCTTGGATTCCGGTGTTAAACGGAAGTGACCACCCCCTACCGGCAGCAGAGAATCAGCAGGTAGCAGCCGTTCAATCGGGGACGCTATCACCGGTTTCCAGTCCTGAAACCAATCCTGTTGTCAAAAATACTTCCAGTAAAGAGTTTCCTGCCCGCCGTTCCCTAGCTAGCCGGCGTTCCCAGCCAAAGATGCAAGAGGGCAATCAACCCGCTATGCGTCCAGCACCTCCTCCGCCCCAAATCTCACCGGCGAGTTCACCCCCAGAAACTGCCGCCCCCATGAAACCGGCAGTTACCTCCCCGCTACCAGCTAACTCGTCCTCCCTAAAAATGCCGCTAACCCCGCAAATATCGGCAAATAACCCAAAGCTTGCCGAGATTGGTACCAACTCGGTAGCCACGCCCAATAACCTGAGCCTTCCCGCCTCGGCACTTGCCACGCCTAGCCCACAAACAGCTGTTCCCGCAGCCCCTAATCCGCTGCCAGCTGCGCCTATCCCTAGTGAGCAAAACTTATCCAAACCGGTTGATAAAACTAGAACCCCTGCAAGCTCGCCAATCCCACCCAGCTATCTGGCTCCGGCAACTTTGCTCGAAGCTATTGTCCCTAACGCTCCTGCCAGCGCGCTCCCCGCAGATTTAGGTTTCGATGCGGAACTAGAGGTAGATTTCGACGAGCTAACTTCCCAATCCCCGCCATCACCCGCAGCTGTGAAAGAAATCGACGCGGCAACGCCCGCGAAGGAGATTTCCGCACCCCCGATTAAACGTTCTGCTTTTGCAGAGGTCGAGGACGAAATGCCGGAATCTTTAACGCGCCACCAGCCCCCGCTGACGCTATCATCACTGGCAGGTTCTGATTTACGAAAACCGGCTCAAAGCGTACTCACCCCTTCACGGGTGAGCCTATCGGCACCTGCAAAACAGCGAGAGATACTAGCTGAGGCTGACCGGCAGCCTTCAACCAAGTTAATTACGATTCGCGTGCGCGGATATTTTGATTACAGACCACGTTTTACCCGCCCCAAAAAGAGCCTGGACGAGCCGGCTGTTGCTGGCTCTAGCGCCTCCTTCGAAAAAAGTATTATTAGCGCAGAAGGTCCGATGCCGCTCGCATTTTTGGCGCGTCGGCTGTGCCAAAAGTACCGGATTGAATATAACGACCAACGCCCAGATGAAGCTAGTCGCTGTCTATCTTCCGATTTGAAACTGGTATCCGAGCCGGGAATGCGGACAGTGTGGCCGGCGGAAGTGAATCCGGATGAGTGGAATATCGCCCTGCAATCCCCGATTGGTTTGCCACGTAAACTAGGCTCGCTCACCTTAACCGAGGTGGTAAATGCGTTGCGCTGGCAGATTTCTCGCACCAATAGCATGGAGCGGGAAGAAACTATTCGCTTAGCCTTTGAGCTGCTCTACGGAGTTTCACCCCTAACTGAGGAGGTGCTGGCGTTGGCGGATCGGGCTATCTCTTATGGGATTGGCAAGAATCTATTGGCAGCCGGAAATGGTAGCCTCTGGTTGCCCTAGCTGACAAGTTGGGCGGGGTGACCGGAAACTTTCGTTTCCGGTCACCCCGCCCTTATAACTTAAAGAACTCTGTTAGCTAACAGAACTACTTTAGAGCCTGTAAGCGCTCACGCAGCTTAGCTAGCTCCTGCGAAATGGCCTTTGGCAGTTTGTCACCGAACTGAGAGAAATACTGTTCAGTATCGTCAGTCTCGGCTAACCAGGCATCAGGATCAATGGCATACATCTTGTCCCATTCATCCTTACCCAAATCCAGACCTTCTAGGTTGAAGTCCTCAAAACGAGGATAGTAGCCGGTCGGACCCTCGATCGCATCAACCTGACCAGATGCACGCCGCACAATCCAATCCAATACGCGAGAGTTATCGCCATAGCCTGGCCACAAGAAGTTGCCGTCCTCGTCCTTACGGAACCAGTTAACCTGGTAAACCTTGGGGAACTTTTCGCCCAGCTTATCCTGCATTTCTAGCCAGTGACCCCAGTAGTCAGCCATGTTGTAGCCACAGAAAGGCAGCATTGCGAACGGGTCGTGACGCAGGGAGCCAACCGCGCCCTCAGCGGCAGCGGTCTGCTCCGAAGCTACCGAAGCACCAATGAATACGCCGTGAGCCGGGGAATACTGTTCAGCAACCAACGGAACATTGGAGGCGCGACGTCCACCGAACAAAATAGCGGTAACCGGAACGCCCTCCGGAGCTTCCCAATCGGGGCAAACAATCGGGCATTGAGAGGCAGGAGTAGTGAAACGGCTGTTCGGGTGAGCAGCTTTCTCGCCAGACTCTGGAGTCCAATCATTGCCGTGCCAATCAATCAGATGTGCAGGGGTATCTCCGTCAATGCCTTCCCACCAGACGTCACCGTCATCGGTGAGGGCCACATTGGTGAAGATAGTGTTTTCCTTCATGGTCTCCATAGCCATCGGGTTGGTCTTGTACGAGGTGCCCGGAGCAACCCCGAAGAAACCAGCCTCCGGGTTGATAGCCCGCAAAGTTCCGTCCTCGCCAGGACGCATCCAAGCAATATCGTCACCAACGGTTTCAACCTTGTAACCCGGAATGGTGGGTTGCAGCATCGCCAGGTTGGTCTTGCCGCAGGCAGAGGGGAAAGCAGCAGTTACGTGATACTGCTGACCGTTCTTTTCGTCGGTTAGACGCAGAATCAGCATGTGCTCTGCCATCCAGCCGTCACGGCGAGCCATAGTGGAGGCGATACGCAGGGCGTAGCACTTCTTGCCCAGAAGGGCGTTCCCGCCGTAGCCAGAACCAAAGGACCAAATCTCGTTGGTTTCAGGGAAGTGAGTGATGTACTTTTCGTCATTGCAAGGCCAGGCTTCATCAGTCTCGCCCTCGGCAAGCGGTTTGCCAACGGAGTGAACTGCCGGAACCCAGGGGCGACCCTCGTTAATCAAATCCATTGCCTTAGCTCCCATGCGGGTCATGATTCGCATATTGCAGACCACGTAGGGGGAGTCAGAGATTTCAATACCCAGCTGGGAAATCGGGCCACCCAGCGGCCCCATGGAGAAGGGGATAACATACATGGTGCGACCAGCCATAGCACCATCGAACTTTTCGTTCAGGATTTTCTTCATTTCAGCCGGGTCATACCAGTTGTTGGTCGGACCGGCGTCCTCTTCCTTTTCGCAGCAAATATAGGTGCGGGACTCTACACGAGCCACATCGGAGGGAAGGGAACGAGCCAGGAACGAATTAGGACGCTTTTCGGGATTCAAGCGGGTAAACATCCCGGTTTCTACCATCAAATCGGTTAGGCGAGTCCATTCAGCTTCGGAACCATCACAGAACTCGATAGCCTTGGGTTTGGCCAATTCAGCAATCTTTACCACCCAATCAACAACTTCTTTAGGTGCGTTTGCTGGGGCAGCAGCCAGAATATCTTTCTCATTCACTGTCATTTAATAATGCCTCCTGCGGCAGTAGACACGGCAACACGTGGTTGCTCTTACTCTTCTATTGTCGGTCATAGTTCCCGCATTCTCTAGTGCGCAGCTCTAAAAGTTAGCCAAAATAGCTGTGACCTGACTCATAGAGTAGCTACTTTAGGCCGTTAGCCATGTTCAAAACCGGCTTTTAGTTAAAGAGACGCTCCCGCGCCTCGCTCACCCCTCTACGCACTCCGCAGCCTAAACCCTCCTTACCGCCTCCCAGCACACCCTCGACCAACCTCTTTCACTCTCAGCTTGCACCCCTCCCTTTCCTCCTCCCTAAGAACCCAACCTACGCAATCGGGGCAAACTACGCGATGAATCCCAGCCACCCAGACAAGTCCCCATGCGTCCTCCTAACCGTCTTTGTTCAAAACCGGTGACCTCCTAAAACTCCTATCGAGGACGAAGCCAGATTTAGCGCGCACAAAATACTCTTCTAGAGAGTTAATCGCGGCTTTGGCTAGCATTTGCGCCCTTTACACTATGATTAAAGGCGTAAGGAAAAGTGGGAAAAGGTATCTGGATTGGTACTTTGCATAAAGGGAGGCAGATTGTGAATCGTAAACGGCTCCTAGCCTTAACGTTGCTGCCTTTGGCGCTGATTCTTTCCGCCTGCCAGTCCTATACTCAAATGCAGATTTACGATAATGACACCTACTATTTCAGCACGCACCTGATGCAGCCCCGTACTGCGCAGGACATTAAATGCAAAGACCAGATTCCCGGGATTGAGGATTATCTCAAGACTGCACAAGTGACCATCACCGATAAATCCACTGACCAGCTTTCCGATTGCACCATTACCGTCAAGGCGCAGCATATTTCGCAAGCCAAAAAACCTTTTGTAACCATTAAACATGTTGGTGACAGCTATGTGGTCAAACTTGACCCGGTGCAGAGCCTAGATTTTTTGGATACCCAAACCGACCAGTTCAGTCTGTCGATTTCTTTCCCCGGTCCGGTTCTTAAAACTGACAGCTATTCCGGGGCGAGCATGAAAGGAAACACTGTCACCTGGAAAAACCCGCAAGTCTTGGTTAAAGGTTTTGAAGTGCGCGGGCAGGATCATCCGGGGATAACTATGAACCAAAAATGGGCAATCGGCTTCCTGATAATTCTGGTCATTTTGGGAACTTCATTTGTGGTCTTTCGTAAACATCCCCGTATCGCCCCGATTTGGAACAAGCTGACGCAGGGTTTGCGTTCTTTCGGTGATTTTTGCCGTAATCTGTTCTTCCGCGCTTTAAGCTACCTGGATTTGGGAAGCACTTCTAGCGGGAAACGCTCGAAGAAATCTAAACGCCGAGGACGCAAATAGGGTAATCCCCATAGTTACGTTTCCAACTGCTAATATCCCTGTCCCCAAGGGTAGATAATCCCGCACAATCCTGTAGAGATTCTCTGCACTTTTGCCCCATATAACCCGGAAATCCCAATCTTGGAGTTGCACCGGTAATCAACTAAATGAGGGTGGGCGATGTCAGCAGTTCTATCAACATCTGCCCGGCTGCCGCTGCCTGCGACCGCTTCCCCAACTTGTTTACTCTGGGGATTTCCACCTGCGCAGCTAAAGTTTCTATCGCAAATGATTTCCCTTGCCAGTTTTCGGGCTACCACTGTGGTTCTGCCTAAAAGTAGCCAGATAAGCCTAGCGGTTGCACCTCCTGAAGCTAACCTAGGATTTTTACCCCCTAAGCTAGCCGTAATTAGGGCAGATTTCTCTCACCATGCTGCGCCATTACCAGGGGTTTTCCAGCTTCCTTGTGAACTAAACTCTTTTTTAGCTCGGGTGGATTACCTTTGCTATCCTCCTAAAGCTAACTGCATTAACGTTTTCGGTTTGACAGCGGGTGCTGGCTGTTCTTCGGTTGCTTTCGGACTGGCTAACACTGCCACTAACTCGGTATATGTGGATGCTAGCAGCAGCGATCCCCAGGATTCTCCCTCCGGTTATTCTCCTGGGTTACGCCGTCTAGGTTTTCCCGCAATCCCTGAATTTTCGTCTATTAGTATCGAGGGTGACCTGCTAGTTTCGCGTCTAGGTCAGGTTTTACCTCGGGTAGGCAGAACTCGCTTTCTTAGCCTAGGCAGCCGAAATCCGCGACATATCGCCTATATAAGTTCACTACTTTCTCGTGCGTTTTCACTGGTTATTTGGGATTGGGGTCAGCTTAAATCTGAGGATTTAAGCCCGGGAGTTACTGGAAAGAACCTGGTGATAGCTGATTATCGCCACGCTTCAGAAAATCGCTACTACCTGCGCTTACTTCGTCAAACTGATGTGCTAATAGTTACTAACCGCGCCCCCAAGAAATTCTTTCTATCAAAATCAAGGTCAGGGAACCTCTCCTTAACTAACTGCCGCGAACTTAAACATATTCAACGGCAAGGTTTAGGGCTCGCCTGGACTGGTGGTTTCCAAAACCAGGTAACTCGGCTGCTACAAACGATTCTTGAGGACGCGCAATGAGCTCTTTTCAAAACCTGGGCTTGCGTATCCGTAACGCTCTTTTTACTTCTCCTGACCATGACGCCCAAAATCCTGATTTACGTCTACAAATCGCCGAGGGGCATTCCCCAGTTGAGGTAGTTCGCACCGGAAGTGCTCCTACTGCCGGAATGAGTCATCTAATTTCCGATTTGGCGAATATAAATGCGGAACTTGCTGGTTTTGGACCCCAGCTTGCTCCCTTGATTCAAGATCCCTCAGTCACAGACATTTTAATCAATGGACCATCTGAGGTTTGGGTTGATAGTGGCAGCGGTCTAAACAAGACTACACTTAACTTCGGCTCTGCTCCTAAGTTGCGATCCTTGGCAGTTAGATTAGCGGGGGCAGCGGGAAAACGCCTAGATGATGCGGCGCCGATTGCCGACGGCACGCTGCCTGGCGGGATTCGTCTACATGCAGTATTACCTCCCCTCGCGGTTCCCTATCCGGTTATTTCTTTACGTTGTCCCAGGGCAAGGGGGCTTAACTTTGGTCAGCTAGTTAAATCCCGAACCGTTTCGGCAGCATTAGTGCCGGTAATAACCGCGTTGGTTAAACGGCGTGCCTCCTGTTTTATCTCAGGCGCTACTGGCAGCGGGAAAACCACCTTGCTGTCTGCTCTGCTCGAAATGGTGCCTGCGAATCAGCGAATCGTGTGTATCGAAGAAGTATCTGAGCTTTTCCCCTCCCATCCTCATCTAATTCATCTGCAAGAGCGCCAAGCTAATGTGCAGGGAGCGGGAGCCGTTCCTATGTCGCAGCTGGTGCGGGCAGCTATGCGGATGCGACCTGACCGTATTGTTTTGGGGGAATGTCGAGGTGCAGAGGTTCGTGAGGTGCTGTCGGCGATGAACACCGGACATGAGGGCACCTGGGCTACGGTTCATGCCAATGCGGTCACAGATGTGCCTGCACGCCTGGTGGCACTGGGAGCCTTGGCTTTAATGCCGGAATCAACTATTGGGGCGCAGGTCGTGGCGGGAATAGATGCGTTTTTGCAGATTCGTCGCTGTAGCGAGCAGGGGAGAACCAGGCGCTATATTTCGGAGATTGGAATTCCCTTTTGGGATAGAGGACGGCTAGCTGCCGGTTTAGCCTTGCAGGTTAGTCCCGCCGGGAATTTACTGCGTGGGGAGTATTGGCGCGAGTTATCAGCGCTAATCGATATCAATCTTGAGAACCTACCGGAGGTATAATGAACTGGCAAACCACTACTTTTCTTGCTGTTTTATTGTTTCTGATGGCTTTACCTTGGCATCTGCCAGATGCTGTAAATCCGATTAATCCCACTCCTAAAAGCATTCTACTTACCGGGGTAGCTAATCTCTGCCAGCATTGTCGTTCCTCCTTTTTGCGCCGCTTTAATCCCAAACCTCAGCTGGCTGCGGCAGTAATTGAGGTAGCTAGCCGTCTAAATGCCGGGTCAGATTCTGAAAGTGCCTGGTTAAAAACTTTGCCTCGTCACGGCTTCGACCCTCCTGCCAGTGCTAATGCTAGCGATTTGGAGGCAGCAATTAAGCCCCATTTAACCAGTTGGGAAAGGAATTCTTTAACTGGTCTACTAGCTGCTGTGCGCTTTTCACAGGCGCTTGGCGCGCCCCTATCACAGGTACTCACCGGTTGCGCTGACTCGCTCACTGAAGCATCTCGCGCCGCCCGTGCCCGCAAAGTTGCTTTGACCGCACCGAAAACCTCCGCCCTGATACTCGGATTCTTACCTTTAGGAGGAATTGCTCTGGGTGTCCTCTTGGGAGCTAATCCCTTGGCAGCAATTTTTTCTGGTGGTCTAGCCACGATTAGTGCGCTGGGCGGGGTTATCGCCTTACTGTCAGGGATGTTTTGGATGTTTCGTCTAGTTTCCCAAGCTGAAAAGGCATAGTCATGTTTTATCTAGGCATCTGGTTTTTCCTGGGCGCTCTACCTTGGTTTTTACCGGAAAAACCCCAAAATGCCACCAGCGTAACCCCAAACGCCCCAAAACGGATTAGCACCCTCGACCCGGCAGTTATTCTAGATTTAGCAAGTGCGGGTCTAGCTGCTGGTTCTTCAATTCCACGGGTTCTTAGCGCCCTAGCTATTGCCTGTGAAGAGCCTCGCCTAACGCAGGTTTCCAAGGCGCTCCTATTTGGGGTGAGCTGGAATGATTCCTGGTCTTTACTGCTGAAAGAAAAAGCTAGTCCCGAGTGGGCAAGCTATTTATCTCAGGCGCTGGAGCCAGCCTGGAAAGATGGGGTTGCCCCTGATGCACTGCTAAAAGGAAGCGGAATCAGAGTACGTGCCAACCGTGAGCAGCGCGCTCGGCAAGCGGCTCAAAAGCTATCAGTCCACCTGGTAATTCCCTTGGGAATATGCCAATTACCGGCATTTATCCTCCTTGGGATAGTGCCGGTAATCTTGGCGGGACTGGAAAAAATCTAGCTGTTAGTTACTAGATTCTTTATTGACCCCGGTAGTTGCTTGACCGCCTTGGGTTTTCGCAACTTCGTCTAGCTCGTCCTCATTCAGCGCTAAACCGGCACTTACCAGCGACTGATTACGTTCCCTGGCCACCGCGTCATAGTCTAATTGGCTCTTCATTCGACCTTGGGCAATATCAATCACCAAACCGATAGCCAACATTAAGAACGAGGGAGTCAACCAACCCAAACCTAGGGATGCCATCGGGATAGTGTTATCAATCCATTGAGTAACTTGTGCAGCAACCTGTGAACCCTCAAACAGACCACAGGCAGCCTTTATCCCATCGAACAGACCGAATGCTGCTGCCACCCATACCGAAAGCCGGTAAGCCCAAAACATATGCCCCGGAATGAAAATATCCAGTAAACAGGTAACTACCAGCATGATTGTTATCGGGTAGCAGAACATCATTACCGGGATTATCGCATCCAAAAGTGACTTCAAACCTAAGTTTGCAATCGCTAAAGAAACCAGCACATGTAAAATCACCCAAACCGGACGAGATACCCGGGGGAATAGTCCCTGGAAGAACTGGGTTGATGCCTCGATTAGACCGATGGCAGTAGTTAGACAGGCCAAAATAGCAATTGCGCCCAAAACTATCCGACCGGTAGAACCGAACAGGTATTGGGCGGCAAATGCCAGACCTTCACCGCCATCTTTAACTTCTGGATTAAGTCGTCCTACCCGCGAACCTACCATCGACAAGCCGAAGTAGATTATCCCCAGGAAGAATGCTGCAATCACTCCCGAGAACGCAGTTACCTTGAAAAGCTGCCTGCCGGGCTGGAATCCTTTATGTCGCAAAGCGCGAATAATCACCACGCCGAACACGAAAGATGCAATCGCGTCTAGAGTGCCGTAGCCATCAAATACACCTTTCAAGGTGGGGTTAGAAGCATATTTTTCAATCGGAGCTGCCTCCGAGGGAGACATGGTGGCTACCGCCGCAATAATCATTACTGCCAACAAAACAAGCAGCGCCGGAGTGAGCAGACCGCCAATCCGGTCAAGCACGTTGCGGGGATTTAGACACAAGAAACCGGCGATTCCGAAGAAAACCAGGGTATAAACAAATAACCAAAGGTGCGAATCACCAGCAGCTGCCTGAAAAGACATGGAATAGGAGGCAGCACCAGTACGCGGAATCGCATATAGCATTCCGGTGGACAAGAAGATTAACCAGCAGTAAATCAATCCGGGATAGTGCGAGATGCGTTCAATAATCCCCAGCACCCCTGAAGATGAGGTTGCGGCGGCAATCATCCCTGCCATTGGCAGCAACACACCGGTAAGCATAAAACCAACAGTTGCCGGTACTTGCTCGACCCCGGATTCTACCCCGATCATTACCGGGAAAATCAGGTTTCCAGCCCCAAAGAACATGGCGAATAACGCCAGACCGGTCACCACCACACTGCGAACACTTGTTTTACTATTCATTCCTTGTATTCTCCGCTCTAACTTGTTAAACCTTTTTAGTTTTACCAAGCTCAGCTAGGATTCATAATTATCTTTCGCCATTTGATACTGCGCTAATATGTGTTAAGCAGTATTTTCGGTTTATAACTGTGCGCAGTTTTACAAATGAACAGGTGAGGTGAGGTGTTTGCAGATAGAAGCGCAGCTTTCTCCGCTAGATGAGTATTTTCAGCGTCTATCCGCTCTGCTCGCACCCACCCCTATCTTGCGCCGAAATCAAATAGTTAAAGCCGTACGCTCCACAGTTCGCGAATTAGAGGAAAGCGCTACCCTGCCTCGTCTCTACACCTATGAGCAGCTGGAAGCCTATTTGGGGAGCCCTGACCAGGTAGTTGCGATAGCGGAAGCTGATTTAACCGTAATTAAAGCCGGGAATGGTTTCCAGGTTATTCAAGCGGCAGATAGTATGGCTAATGGCGATTCCACCTGGGGAAAGGCTGCTGCCCGGGTTCGGATTGAGGACGCGGAGCTGCTACGCAAATACGGTGACCTGATGGGATGGGGTGAAAACACTCCTCCCGCCCCTGTAAAACCAGATTACATAGATACCAAACTGGAATCTTTAGTTAAGTCACCGCGTGCTCGCCACGGACTCTTCACCTACTTTTTACCTATAGCTTTCGGTATTTCTTCTATCGCTACCGCACTGTTCGTACCCCTCGGGTTTTTCCTGGGAATATTTGGTCTGGCAGTGACGATTTATTTGTGGCGTAAACACGTTCGCCCAGTTTGGCCACGAGTGTTTTGTACTTTAGCGGCTCTATTTGCAATCGTTTGTACCCTGGTGGCAACTTTACGTTTGCTTGGATACGGTTCTTAAGCTGGCAATTTTTAACCCGCAGTCCCTAGCAGACCCCGCAGCCCTTAACAACTTGCCTGATGGCAGGAAGCTGTCTTCCGTGTCGTGTCGCGCCTTTGTTTTAGCTTTCGCGCCCCTATTTGGCTGCCGCTTGCCTGCGCAGCGCCGCTACCTCGGATAATACAATTCCGGTCGCTACCGCAGCGTTTAAAGATTCAACTTGGGAGGAAATCTCGATTCGGGTAAGCAGGTCGCAGTTCTCTTTTACCAAACGGGAAATCCCGTCGCCCTCAGCTCCGGTTACCAGTGCTAATGGCCCGTCAGCCAAGTTAGATTCGCGTACCGAGGACGTGCCAGCGCCGTCTAGTCCCATTACGAAACAGCCGCGCTCTTTACATTGGTTAATGGCGTTCACCAGGTTAGATACTCGCGCAATCGGTAGGCGTGCCGCAGCTCCGGCGGAGGCTTTCCAGGCGGTTACGTTCATAGTGGCACTGCGTCGCAGCGGAATTACTACCCCACTGGCGCCAAAAGCTGCCGCGCTACGCACAATAGCACCCAGATTGTGAGGATCGGTAACCCCATCTAATAGGACGATTAACGGCGGGGTAGCGTTGTTTTCGGCATTTTCAAACAAATCTTCTAAGTCGCTGTATGCAAACTCGGGAACTTCTATCGCTACCCCTTGGTGAACCGCTCCCTCGGTAGCTAAGTCCAAGTCAGAGCGGGGGACTTCCACAATTGGGGAGCCTTGGGCACTTGCCTTGGAAAGTAGGAGGGATAGTTTCTTATTCGCCGCCAGATTTCCTGCCACAAACACCCGGCTAACTGGCATATCTGATTGCAGAGCCTCTAATACCGGGTTACGTCCCGCAACCAATTGGTGACCGCGGCGCACATGGATTAGGGAACGTTTAGCGCGCGCCTTGCGTTGAGCTGCCTGTGTTTCTTCGCGGCGCTCTTTTTGGATACGGGCGCGATAGGCGGCGTGATAAGGGCGATTTTCGGCTTTTGGGGTTGGTCCTTTCGCCCGTAAACCGCGTTTAGGTCCGCCACTTCCTTTGGGAGCAGCTTTCTTGTCGGTGCGTTTTAGTCTTCCGTGATGATCTCCGCGAACTGCCATATTACAAACCTTAACTTAAATACCAGGTGGAGCCAGCAGCTCCGTCCTCTATTACTATTCCGGCCGCGCTTAAGCAATCACGAATCCCGTCCGCGCGCGCCCAATCCTTTTCTTTACGTGCCTGAAGTCGCTGTTCTAGCTGTTCAGCTACGAGCTTTTCCAAAGCAGCAGTGGCAGAATCACTACCCCTGTCTGTTTCCCGCCACTGCTCCGAGAGAGGATCGAGCCCCAATATCTCTAGCATGGCGCGAATCTGGATGGCTACCTTTGCGCCCTCGGCAGTTTTCCCGGCTTCAAACGCAGTATTAGCTTGCTTAATTTTCTCGTGTATCACCGCTTGAGCAGCCGCGATATTTAAATCATCGTCCATAGCTTCGCAAAAAGCCTCCGGGAGGGAGGTCACTGCTAACTCTGGGGCACTGACCTCAGCAACCTCGGGAGCAGCCTGGGCAAAACGCGCCAGGGAGGAAGCAAACTTATTCCAAGTTTCGCCCGCCTGTTCCAAGGTTTCCGGGGAATACTCCACGGTGGAACGGTAGTGGGTAGTCCCTAAGGCTAACCGCAACACCGCAGCCGGCGTGGTTTTCAAGATTTCCGAAACCACCAGGGAATTCCCCAGCGACTTCGACATTTTCTCACCCTTAATAGTTACCCAGGCGTTATGCATCCAGTATTTTGCGAATGGCCAACCGGCACCGTGAGATTGCGCCTGTTCATTTTCGTGATGGGGGAAACGCAGGTCAATGCCGCCCCCGTGAATATCGAAAGCTTCGCCCAGATAGCGCCGTGACATTGCCGAGCACTCTAAATGCCAGCCGGGACGACCTTTACCCCAGGGGGAATCCCATTTAGCAGTATCCGGCTCGCCAGGTTTTGCGGCTTTCCAGAGGGCGAAGTCCCGCGGATCGCGTTTGCCCGCCTCGGTTTGGTTATCAATTTGGCTCTCGTCCTCGGTGGTGCGCATATCGGAGAGCTTTTGCCGGGTCAGCGAGCCGTAGTCTTTGAGGGATTTAACATCAAAATAGACGTTTCCATTCCCATCACTATAGGCGTGACCGGCATCTATGAGACGCTGGGTGAGGGCGATTTGTTCGGGAATCTGCCCGGTGGCGCGCGGTTCATAGGTGGGAGGAAGCACCCCGAGGGCGCGATAGGCGGCCGCGAACTCCTGTTCGAAGCGGTACGCCCATGCCCACCAGGGCCAGCCAGCCTCGGCGGATTTATTCAAGATTTTGTCGTCAATATCGGTAACGTTACGCACATAGGTTACCTGGTAACCGCTGCGGCGCAGCCAGCGAATCAGCACGTCAAAGGCAATCGCCGAACGCACGTGTCCTATATGGGGAGAGCCTTGCACAGTTGCGCCACATAAATAAATGCCCACGTGTCCGGCTTTCACCGGTTCAAAGTCCACGATGTGGTGACGGGCAGAATCATATATCCGAAGGCTCATAGCCCCATGGTATCGGCAAGCAGCCCTAGGGTAGAACTTTGTCTGCCCGGTTTCCTAGAACGCTTCCTCGCCTTTTCCGCTCTCTCAGGTTTCATCTACCGCACCATGGCTACCAACTCGAGGGCAAGATAGATAAACTCGGATAGTAAGTGTGCAAGGCTGCCGGGTAAATCTAGCCAGCAGCCTTGCAAAAATCCTTATTCGAGAGGAATAGTTCATGCCCGCACTGATTGTTGTCGGAGCCCAATGGGGAGACGAAGGAAAGGGTAAAGTCACCGACCTGGTCGGTCAGAGCGTGGATTGGGTGGTGAAATTTAACGGCGGCAATAACGCTGGTCACACCATTGTAGTAGGGGATCAAAAATTTGGTTTACATCTTATCCCCGCCGGTATTCTTTCCCCTACCGTGACCCCGGTTATCGGTAATGGGGTGGTTGTTGATTTAGAGGTAATGTTTGCGGAAATCAAAATGCTCGAAGATGCCGGGGTGGATTGTTCTCGGCTGCGCATCTCCGCTAATGCTCATATTATTCCGCCTTACAACAAGGTCATGGATGGACTGGCAGAACGGTCTTTGGGCGAACGCAAGATTGGTACTACCGGTCGGGGGATTGGCCCTACCTATGCGGATAAGATGAACCGGATAGGGCTGCGCATTCAGGATTTATTTGATGAATCGATTTTGCGGCAGAAAGTTCGCTCGGCTTTGTCGGGTAAAAACTTTGTGATTGAAAAACAGTTCTCAGAGAACCCCATTGACCCGGAAGCTATTTCCGACCAGCTGCTTTCTTATGTCGAGAGAGTGCGTCCTATGGTTTTTGATTGCACTAAAGAGCTAAACCTGGCGTTAAATCGCGGGGAAACCGTGCTTTTAGAGGGCGGTCAGGCCACGATGCTAGATATTGATCACGGGACTTACCCCTTTGTTACTTCTTCTTCTTGCACCGCCGGTGGTGCATGTTCAGGAGCGGGGATTGGGCCGACCCGCATTGACCGGGTGATTGGAATCGCGAAGGCTTACACCACTCGGGTTGGGGAAGGCCCTTTCCCGACAGAGCTTTTTGGTCAAGAGGGCGAGGACTTGCGTCAGGCGGGTGGGGAGTTCGGGGTAACTACCGGCAGACCACGTCGCACCGGCTGGTTTGATTCGGTGGTTGCTCGCTATGCCGCTAGGGTTAATGGGCTTACTGATTTGGTAATCACCAAGTTAGATGTACTTTCGCGCTATGAACAGATTCCAGTATGTGTAGCCTACGATGTCGATGGTCAGCGCTTTGATGATTTGCCTGCTGATCAGACTTCTTTCCATCACGCCCAGCCGATTTATGAAATGCTGCCTGGCTGGAAAGAAGATATTACCGGTTGCCAGACTTTTGCGGATTTGCCCGCTAAGGCTCGCGACTACATCTTGCGTTTAGAGGAACTGTCTGAGTGCCGCATCAGTGTAATCGGGGTAGGCGCTGACCGCTCCGCAACTATTGTGCGGCACGAATTGCTGGATTAGTTCGATTAACTCTAGACAGTAATCTGCTTATCTGATAGCGCACAAAGCGACTTTTTCCAGGTTACTCGGCGCGGTTAGCACCGATAATAGTCCGCGTATTCTATTGTGGGGTTGTATAGACTGCACAATTTCGTTGGAGGTCAGATGAGTAATAACGAGCCGGAGAACGACTTAACTACCCGCACCTGGTTCGTAGGTGAAGATTCTGAAGAGGAACAAGCTCCCGAAGATACCTTGATTCCTGGTGAACACGCTTCTCCTGCTGCTCCTGGAAATGATTCCTTAATCGCTGGTGATGGTTTCAATCCTGCGTCTTCGCCCTCTAGCGAGGAAGATGAATCCCTGGGGAAGCTAGATCACGTGGATAACGTAATTTCCGGTGCAGACGATAGTGAGGACGACTTCCCCAAGCAGGAAGAAAGCCCTCTTCCGCAAGCAGAGGTCGAACCGGAGATTTCAGATAATTCCGGTGGCGATATTGATGCGCCGGCTCCGCAGCGTAAATCACTTACTGAACGCACCCCCAAGGTAGAGGAAGATTCTTCCTTCAGCGAACCGGTAACTGCGAAAGAGGTGGAAAGCACTGCTGAACGCCGTTATTCGCTGCTTAATGGACAGGATAATGCCCCTGCTCCTGCAAAAGATGATTCCCCGAATTGGGATTCAGTCGAGGAAACTGAACCTGAAGAGGTCTTAACCACTGCGCAGCGGGAAAAGAGTTTTGAGGACACGATTTTCGAGGGCGCAACTGTTAAACCTACGGTACCGTCGCGGGCAGCGGCTCATGTTTGGTCATTACTGCTTTTTATACTGCTTGTTCCAGTTACCTGGTATTTGGTTTTGGATGTAGCAACCCGGCTACGTACGCGCGGGGGCGAAATGTTACTGCCCACTTCTGCTCTTGATGCTGGTCAATGGCTAGAGGTAGCGTTCGCTCTGATAGCGGTGTTTATTTTGCTGTTAATAGCAAGATTCTCTTCTTTAGGAGCTTTTATTACCGGTTTGCTGCTCACCGTGGGAGGAGCTTTCTTCCTGGTTGTGCCCGCTAAAACCGCTGCGGCATTGGATTCGTTCCTGACCGCTTTGGATAATGCTGGTCAGCAAGGTCATTTCTATCAGGCTCTGCCTAGTAATATTGCACATCATTTGGCATGGTCGGGTGGCTCTGGAATGTTGTTATTTGCCGGTCTAGCCCTGTTGGGAATAGCTTTCCTTTCCCATAGTGCTCGTCGTGCGGGACGTAAAGATTACCTAATCGAACGCAAAGTTAAAGCGGCAGACGATAGCCAAGATAACAAGGTGACTGCCAGCTAGTTTGCCTAGATGCTAATAGTTTGCGGGGGGTGGCAACCAAATGGTTGCCACCCCCCGCAAAAGTTTTAGTCACCTGATTGTGGGGCTATAGGGTTAATGCTCTGTTTTAGAGCATTAACCCTATTTTTAGCGAGCGCGCCTGGCTAGGCGATCAACGTCAATCAAGGTAACAGCGCGTCCTTCCAGGCGTATCCAACCACGAGAAACAAACTCTGCCAAGGATTTGTTTACGGTTTCACGTGATGCCCCTACTAGCTGCGCCAGCTCTTCTTGAGTCAGATCGTGGGGAACGTGAATACCGTCCTCGGTACGGATTCCGAAACGGTCAGCCAAATCCAGGAGCGCTTTCGCAACCCGGCCGGGGACATCGGAGAACACCAGGTCGGCTAGCGCCTCGTTGGTGCGGCGCAAGCGCTTTGCCAGCGCTTTGAGCATATGTTTCGCCAATGAAGGATTATCGTCCAGGAAGTCCATTAAATCAGCATGGTTTAGGAACACTAGACGCGCTGGAGATACCGCCGTGGCGGTAGTGGAACGCTGTCCCGGATCAAAAAGGGTGAGCTCGCCCAGAATTTCACCAGGTCCTAAAACCGCTAGTAGGTTTTCGCGACCGTCAGGGGACTGGTGGGATAGTTTCACTTTCCCTTCGGCCACAATATATAAACGGTCGCCATCGTCGCCCTCTTCAAACAGGTTTTCTCCACGTCGTAACGTGGTTTGCCCCATCATAGAGAATAGGCGCATTTGCGCGTCCTGATTTAGTCCCTCGAACAGGGGAACTCTGGCTAGAAAGGACGAATCCAAGCTAATCACTCCTTACAGAAAATATCGATAGCTAACGAAAAGTACATACCGCTTTAACATTACTCGCTTGTTGTGACATATGCCACCTGAGGGGCGGCGTGTTTTCTACATTCTGGGGTATTCGGAAATTTCTCGCAGCTACCTGGGACTTCAATCCCCCTATCTGGGAATGGATTGAAGAGGGAATGCCTAATAATTAAGACAAAGTGGCGTTAGCTATTTTTCGTTACGCTGTCGCTGTATCCATTCGGTTAGTTCCATCCGCTTGCCGGTATAGAAGGGCGTATCCTGGCGGACATGTAAGCGAGCTTCACAGTCCCGCTGCTGACGCAGTACCCCCATAATCCGATTAATGTCATCGGATTCTAGGGTCACTGACCATTCGTAATCATTAAGCGCAAAGGTCGCCAAAGTAGAAACCGCTACGTCCAGGTAACCTGCGCCATTGCGACCATGCTCGGCGAGCATGGCACTGCGTTTAGCCTTGGGCAGGTAATACCATTCGAGGGAACGCACAAACGGGTAAACCGCCGCATAGGCACGGGGCGCCCAACCACCGAAGCAGGCAGGCAGGTGGGGCTTATTGAACTCCGCAGTCATATGAGCGCTCATAATCGACCACACCGGTACCAAGTGGGCTCCTAGCCGCGAGTTCAATACCGCATGGTAGGCAGCTTGTAGCTTGTCATTTGATTCATCTAGGAACCAGAACATTAAATCAGCGTCTGCGCGGTAACCGGCAACGTCATACCAGCCGCGTACGGTTACTCCCAATTCTGAGATGGTTTCCTCGAGTTCGCGCGCCATAGCTGCTCGCTCTGCCTCCTGGGCGGGTAGCGGCAAAGCTAGTTCAAAAACCGCGTGCATAGAAAAATTGTTGCGGGAATTAACTTCCTCGGGATCTACCTTGTAATCGCGAGGATCGGGGGATACATCATTAGGCATTGGATGAGCCATTTTTTCTCCTTTTAGCTTTCGCTTATTAGCTGTTTAATCTTTTCTGGTTTCAAACTCAACAGGCAGGTCAATAGCATTTTTGCTGCCTCTAGAATCTCCGGGAGGCGCCCAGGCTGGCCATCGGGGTTCTAAAGCATCTTGGGCATAGGCGACCTCGCCCTCTGCTTTTTCCTGAGCGCGCTCGGTCACCAAATCCGCGAGCGCTCCGATAAAGCCCGGCTCGGTACCTACCGTTGGCACTCGCAAATAATTAAGTCCCAGCTGTTCAGCTGTTTCCTTGGCTTCGGTATCCAGGTCGTAAACCACTTCCATATGGTCACAGATAAACCCGATAGGTACGCAGACTACGTCAGTTACGCCCTCTGCTTTCAGCTGTGCTAAGCGGTCGTTAATATCGGGCTCTAACCAGGGTATTCGCGGTGACCCGGAGCGGGAACAATAGGACAAATCCCAGTTCAGCTCCCGTCCTAGCTCTTTACTCGCCCTCGCCGCGACCTCGGAGCATACCTGTTGGTGTTGGCGCACATAGTCGGGGCGGCAGTTATCGGCAGGACCAGAGCATTCCTGCATGGCACTGGGAATCGAGTGGGTCACAAAGGCGACATAGGGGAGAGGTTCACTGTCTTTTTCTAGATTCTGTAGCTCTTTTACCAGCAGTTTCGTATAGGCTCCTACGAAGCCTTCAGTAGTGTAGTAGGCGCGCACTTTATCTAGTTCCAGCGATAAATCCTGAGCCTGTAGCTGGGATTTCGCGGCTGCTAAGTCTTCCCGGTATTGCCGGCACCCCGAATAGCAAACATAGGCGGAAGTAAAAATACAAAGTACCCGTTTTAACCCCCGCATAGCCAGGTCGCATAGGGTGTCGTGGATAAAGGGATGCCAGTTACGGTTCCCGATTACGACTTCAATCTCTTCCCCCCGCCGGCTCAGTTCCAGTTCAAGGGCGCGCCGGATTTCCAGGTTACGCGCATTTATGGGGCTGATTCCGTGGAAACGTCCATAGTGGGTGGAAACCTGTTTTAACCTCTCGTCAGGAACTCCCCGCCCGGAGGTCGCGTTACGCATAAACGGCAACACGTCCTCCATCTGGCGCGGCCCTCCATAGCTGACCAGCATCACCGCATCGTATTGGGCAGAAATCTCGCTCACCGTGCCTCCTTTTCGCCTGGAGAGTCCTTTTTTACCTCAGTAACTTTCAAGCCGGTTACCGGGCAGGCAGGTTCGGTATCTCCCGATTTTGGCGGTGTTTCTACAGCTAATCCCCAAACTTGTTGGAGGGCGTTTACGTATTCGCGCCCCAGCCCTTCGCGTCCGGCGCGATGAGCATTTATGGTGGGGATATGGGCTAGACGAGCCGCCAGGTGTCGCAGCGCATATTCGACTTCTGCGCGCGCAATATATTCCCCATTTGGCAAGCGGGAGATTTCATCAGCCAGCATCTGGCGAAAACTCTCGCGCAGCGCTACTACTACCGAATCCATCTGGCGGTCAGCTAACAGCTGCTCGGTTTTCTTAACCCCCTCGGATACGATTTGTTCCGCCCGCTCGACTTGGGCTTTTCCTGCTTCCGGTACGTGAGCGCTGATTTCTTCTAAGTTGATTACTTTTACCCGCTCAAGGTCGGCTACCCCGTCCTCGATATCGGTTTGTAGAGCTAAATCGAGAATCGTCTTTTCTCCGCTAGATAGCGCTAAAGCCCGTCCTACTTCCTCTTTTGTTAATACCGGCGCACCCATACCCCGGCAGGTAACAATTAAAGTCGCTGCCTGTAAAGCCGTAACTAGCTGGTCTTTGGCTACCGCTTCGAGGTCGTGTCCAGATGCGAAGCGTTCGGCACGCCCGGAGGTGGAATAAACCGCAATATCTTGCACCCCTTTGGCGCGCAGTGCTGCCACAGTGGCTCCCGCATATGAACCGGTGCCAATCAAGAGCGTGGGGGTTCCTGCCAATGGATTTATGTATTCAGCAGCCATTTCGAGGGCGCAGGCAACTACTGAACGTCCCTGGGAGGCTATCCCGGTTAGATGTGCAACCCGGCGGGAGGTGCTGAGTGCTTCTTGGCAGGAACGGGTGATAGTTGCAGATGAAACTCGGTTTTGGG
This sequence comes from Varibaculum sp., assembly GCF_008661855.1. Classification (NCBI taxonomy): domain Bacteria; kingdom Bacillati; phylum Actinomycetota; class Actinomycetes; order Actinomycetales; family Actinomycetaceae; genus Varibaculum; species Varibaculum sp. Next base: position 5,247 of record NZ_RPZY01000008.1, on the reverse strand, counting down.
TAGCAACGGTGAGGGCGCGGCGCAGCTGTCCAGAGATTTCTCGTTCCCCCACCACCATGGAGTCTAGTCCGCAGGCGACTGTAAATAAATGTTCCAAAACCTGCCGGTCACGGCGAATCTCGCAGTCGGTACCTAACCGGGATTGGATATAGCTGTCTACTGCTTTTTGCTGTTCAGCGCTGGTTGTGGGTGCAGTTTCGATGATTATTTCCACTCGGTTACAGGTGGAAAGTGGTAGCACTCCCTGCACTTCGGGCAGGCGTTGCAAAAGGTCTTTGGGTAATCCTTCGATGGTACTGGCGGCTGTGGCTACGGCGTTTAGCCCGTGCCGGAGATGATGTACCGAATAGGAAGAAAGACCCACGTGCTCATTAGACCATTTTTTTATTTTTTGAAAAGGACGGGGCGTTTTGTTTGCTCTCGTGTCTTACTTTTTTCTGTTTTCCCAGTCCAGGGGGTTGCAAAAGAATACTTATCTGCCAGAGTGTCACTAAGAATTAGGCTATTTCGCAACAGACAGATGCGGAAAATGTGTCATAAAAAGTTAGTCCCTTTTGACCTCGCGATATTTACAGGGGGTGGTGACCTAAATCTGGTTTGTTTTGCTTTGTTTTGCGCCCGCCTAACTTGCCGTAGATGATGGAAATATGTCTGAGCAGAATTCTTTCTTGCAAGCCGTTCGCGGTCTGCGTCCCGATAAAACTCCGGTTTGGTTTATGCGCCAAGCCGGGCGTTCCTTGCCCGAGTATCGCCGCTTACGCACCGGTAACGATATGCTCACTGCCTGCACCACTCCCGAACTGGCAGCGGAAATAACGCTGCAACCGGTGCGCCGCTACGGGGTCGATGCCGCGATTTTCTTCTCTGATATTGTCACCCCCCTATATCTGGCGGGTTTAAAGGTAGAGATTGTCCCCGGTAAAGGCCCGGTTTTCGCCGATCCGATTCTGAGCCCTAAGGACGTAGACCGCCTCACCAGTTTTAAGAGTTTTGATTCAAGCTGTATTACCGAGGCCGCTCAAATGGTTTGCGCCGAGCTGGGCGATACTCCGCTAATTGCTTTCGCCGCTGCGCCTTTTACTTTGGCCTCCTACCTAATTGGGGATACCCGCTCGAAGAATCACCTGGAGGCGCGGGCTTTTATGCATTCTTACCCGGATGCCTGGAACCGGCTCGCCAGCTGGTGTGCGGATATGTCGGCGGCGTTCCTGGCCGCCCAGATTGCCGGTGGGGCACGCACCGCGCAAGTTTTCGATTCGTGGGTGGGCGACCTTTCGCGCGCCGATTACCAAACCTATTGCCTTGAGCATTCTCGGGTAGTGATTGATTCTGCTCATGCCCACGGAGTACCGGTGATTCACTTCGGGGTAGGGGCTGCTTCCCTGTTGGATTTGATGCGAGATGCCGGGGCAGAATGTATCGGGGTTGATTGGCGGCTACCTCTAGGTGAAGCCGTGAAACTAATCGAACATGGCCCCGGTGACCAATTTGCGGTGCAAGGCAATATTGACCCCGCCGTTTTGTTTGCCTCTACTGAGGTACGCCGCAACCACGTCAATCAGGTGTTAGCCGAGGGCAAGCAGGCCGCCGCGCATATCGTCAATCTGGGACATGGGGTACCGCCGAACGCAGACCCGGCGGTATTACAAGAAATCGTCGATCAGGTACACGCTACTGGCTAGCGCCAATTTAGCTTTTGACCGGCAAATACCCCCTAATTAGGTGGAAAACTAGCGCTAAAAGCCCGAACATAACCAGGCAGACCAGCTGAGCTAAAATGATGGTCACATGCCCAATATCGTGTATTACGCAATAAAGTGCTGGGATTATTAAAAGCAATAATGCGGTAGCCCAAAACAATATTTCCAGGGTTTTTAAATATCTGAAAATCTCATCGCTCGCTACTGTTTGAGAACTGTTCTTATATGCAAAAATAAAGGTAACCAAGCAAGCTAATAGAATCGGCAGTAAAACTATCCATCCCACGATTCCCCAGATAGCGCCGTATTTTAATCCCCATTTTTCTGACAGCTCGACAAACAGGAAAAACTCCACAACCGCCGATAAAACCACTGACACACATCCCAGTACGCTAAAAACTGCGGTTGATTTTACAATCGACTTCTTCATGGAGACTCCTTAGTAGGATACGAAACCGCCTAGTAGCATTAGGCTAACCTAAATAAATAATATTTTGAACGTCATGTCAATAGATTTAATTTAACGTTACCAATTAGTTACCTAAGGTTTTAGCTATCAACTATTGGCATCTGCTTGATTACTGCACTACTTTCATTAAAGTAGATACTCACACTGACGGAGATGTTATGGAGACCCTTGAGCAGCTTGCAGATTACGATGTTTTGGTTATCGGAGGAGGGCTGGCCGGTTTAACCAGCGCCTATACTCTGCAAAAACAGGGTGCGCGGGTAGCGGTGATTGAGGAGAGAGGACGACCCGGTGGCCTGATTTGTTCGGGGCGTTTTGGGGACTTCACCTTCGATATTGGCGCTGAGGCTTTCGCGGCCGGGGCTAGCGAAGTTAAAGATTTATGCGCAGAGCTAGGTTTACCGCTGGTGGCTCCCCGCGGTAAATCCTGGATTTTTCACCACGCTCGCGCTGGTCACCCCGAGGGCGCGCTTCCGATTCCCCACGGAATGTTAGGGATTCCTGCCAGCCTAGATGACCCAGGCATTGTGGGAGCGCTTAGCGAAGCAGAAATGCAGCGCGCCCGTGAGGACTTAACTATGGGACCGCAGGTAGGGGCGGAAGAAACCACCGTAACCGGTCTGGTAACTGCCCGCCTAGGAAAAGCCGTTTTAGAAAAAGTAGTTGCGCCCGTTGCCGGGGGGATTCACTCGGCAAGCACCGACCGCCTAAACGCCGATACCGTGCTGCGCGGACTGCGTCCCGCCCTAAAAGAACACGGCTCGCTGGTGAAAGCAGTCGCCGCTTTGCGCGGACTAAAGCCCGGCAAACCCGCCGTACTCGCCCCCGAGGGAGGAATGTTCCGCCTGGTAGAAACCTTAGCGCAGCGTATTGAAGAGGGCGGGGGGCTGATTTTGTCTCATGCGCGCGGCCTCGAACTGAAACCGGTTGAAAATGAATCTGATGCCGCTGACAGTCCCGCTACCGACTCGAATCAGCCCGGCTCAGCAGGTTGGAAAGTCACCGTTTCTAACACCAAATCAGGGCCGACCCCGGGGGCAAGCCCGATTAACATTGGCGAAGCCGTAACGGTCACTGTCCCACAGGTAATAGTGGCTTTACCAGGCTATTTAGCCGCACCGATGCTGCGCAAAGTGCCCGGGATTAAAGTCGGTGAGCTCCCCCAGGGCGGGCCGATAGCACACGTGACCCTATTTGTGGACTGTCCGGCTTTGGATGCTAATCCGCGCGGTTCCGGAATGCTGGTACAACGCCCCAGCAGTACAGATATTGAGAACGGCTGTGTGGGAGCGAAAGCTATCACCCATTACACTTCCAAATGGCCGTGGGCGGAAGAAGCTGCCGGTAAAGGTCGCCACCTGCTGAGAGTATCTTATGGTTGGGCAAATGGGCCGGAGATTCCGGTATCGGTCGAGGGGGCGTTAAAGGATGCTTCCCGGCTGCTGGGGGTACAGATTTCCCCGGATCAGCTGCTCGGTTCGATGATTATTCACTGGGATGGCTCCCTGCCGCCTTTCACTCCTAAACATCGGGAAATGACCGCCAAGCTGCTAGAAGACCTGCATGCCTATCCCGGTCTGGATTTAGCAGGCTCTTGGGTTGCCGGTTCGGGGATTGCCGCCGTAGTCCGTCAGGCGCAAACGATTAAAATGCGCGGTACCGGCTGGATTAGCGAAGCGCGCTCGGACGCTTTAGTTTTGGGTACTCGTGCTTCCCGCCTGGCGGTAACCCAATCGGAAACCGTAGCTAACGCTTTGCGCGCTCAGGGACTAAATGTGCAACTGCGGCAAGTGCGCACCGCCGGCGATATTTCCCGCGCCTCTTTACAAAAACTGGGGGGAGTTGGGGTTTTTGCCGCGCAACTACGCCTAGCACTCTTGGAGGAAAACTGTCATTTAGCAGTGCATTCTTTCAAAGATTTACCCACCCAGGAGGCTCCGGGACTAAAAGTTGCGGCGATTCCGAGCCGCGCGGATGCCCGGGACGCCCTGTGCGCCGCTCCCGGTTTAACTTTGGAAACTTTACCGCCAGGCGCCACCGTGGGTACAGGCTCTCCGCGCCGCTCCGCCCAAATCCTGGCTTTACGTCCCGACCTCAAGATTGTGGATATTCGCGGCAATGTGCCTACCCGCCTGGGCAGGGTGAAAGGCATTGCCGCTCCTGAGGGTGACTTTACTGATGGACGGGAGACTCGGGAAAAAATTTCGCAGGGCGCACACGACTTGGATGCAGTGATTTTGGCGGCGGCCGGTTTGGATCGGATTGGGCTGGGCGCTTACGCCAATGAGCGTTTCCATCCTGAACAGGTGCTTCCAGCCCCAGCGCAAGGGGCACTCGCGGTGGAGGTTTCAGAGGTAGTGCTTAAAGCCCACCCTGATTTAGCGGCCGCGCTGGAAGAGCTTAATGACCTGGCAACTGCGCTTACTTCTACGGCGGAGCGGGCAGTGTTAGCGGAACTGAATGCCGGGTGCGCAGCGCCGGTAGGGGCCTTTGCCCAGATGGAGCGGGGGATACTCACCCTTACTGCCGCGATTATTTCCCTCGATGGTACTCGCGAGGTACGTGTCAGTGACTCCTTGCAGGCCGATCCGGAAAAAACCTTCGCCGAGATGCTTGACCAGGCGCGTCAGCTGGGTGAGAGCGTGGCGTGCGCCCTCCTAGAATCTGGGGGCGGCGAGCTTGCTGACCTGGGCGCCGCTAAGGCGCGTGGCTAATATCCGCAACAGGAAACTATTTTCGGAGGGCGACTATGGCATTTACAGTGGCACTTACGGCAGAGCCAACGCGCCCACTAGCAAAAAAACTACAGGCAGAATTGCCGGAATGTCATATAGTTAGCGCTCCAGTCACCCGTTCGCGCCCGGTCAGCGAGCCGCGAATATCTGAGTGTCTAAACAGTTTACGGCGCGGGGAGTATAGCTGGGTGGTGATTACTTCTGCCCGCACCGTCAAGTATTTACAAACGCTGTTAGCTACCGAACCGCCTCTAACTACCTTTCCCCAGGTAGCAGCGGTGAGTAAAGCCAGCGCACTGGCCGCAAGCAAGGCTGGCTGGAATGTTACTTTGCAGGCAGGCGG